>CALDGV010000593.1 GCA_937941745.1 uncultured Prosthecobacter sp.
GCTCCGCTGGCTATTGGGCGAGTTGTGATGGTGGGATTGGAGGTGTCTGGGAAGCTTTCAGCGCCCTCGTGACGAAAAATCTGCCATCAAAGTGCTTGCTCGGAGCTGGCAAATCATTGTAAATAAACTCCCGCGACCACCTGTGAAAAGGTAAGGATTAGCAGCATCTCAGGTGCGTCTTCGGTTCTCTCCGTTCGATTCCCTGCCTGCCTCCGAACCTCCAAGCAGAGTCCGAACTCAAAGAGACTTATGAATACTAAGATGTATGTGGGGAACCTCCCCTTCAAAGCCACCGCTCAGGAAATCACTGACCTTTTCTCACAGTACGGCGGCGTTACTGATGTTTTCCTGCCGATTGACCGCGAAAGCGGCCGCCCGCGTGGGTTTGCGTTTGTCAGCATGGACACCCCTGAAGCAATGCAGGCGGCCATCACTGGATTGAATGGCAAGGATTTCGGAGGCCGACTCCTGGCGATCAATGAAGCACGTCCCCGCGAGGAGCGCCCAGGTGGCTTCGGCGGTGGTGGTGGCGGCCGTGGCGGATACGGTGGCGGTGGTGGTGGCGGCGGCCGTGGTGGATACGGCGGCGGCGGTGGTGGTGGCGGCGGTAAGAAGTGGGAGCGCGATGACCGTCGTAAAGGCGGCTTCGAAGGCGGCGGCGAAGAACGCTGGTAAATTCCATCCAAAGATTCCAGGCGGAACCAGGCAAACTGGTTCCGCCTTTTTTGTGCCCACATCTTTTCAAGATGGGATCTCCTGGGTCGTGAAGAACACGGACCTTCCAATGTTGGAAGGACGTCGCACGGTCGCAGCCTTGATCGTGGCCTGATGCGCTGCTGCTCCGCTGCAGGAGTAGGTTGGAAGTCTGCATTCAGGACTGATGCATGAATCCTGTTCATTCAAATCACGAGCAGGATTCAGGCTGTTGGGCATCTCGGCGACGGCCTTTGGCATGCTCGCGGCTCTCTTGAGGGACACACAGGTCACCCAAGACCTTCCCACTTTCCCAAGCAGCCGCCGCGAAGCCAGAACCCAACAACAACACCTCAGACACCGAGATGAAACAAACAGCGCTCCTACTGCTCGCATCGGCCTCACTAGCCCAGGCCGGCACTCCAGCAACCCCCTCATCGGCGCCAGCGCCGCTTCCACCTCCTGGCTACGCGCCCATCACCTTCTTCGACGGCAAAGTGACCGTGGATATCCAGGAGAAGATGCGTTTCGAAGGCCGCGAAAACAACTTTGATTTCAACAGCGCCATCAACGGTCCACAGGATGCCACCTGGCTGCTCCAGCGCTTCCGTCTTGGGCTCGGCTACCAGATGACCGACTGGCTGAAATTCTATGTCCAGGGGCAGGACGTTCGTGAACTCGGTGGCAGCCGAAACAACGACATCGGCAGTCCCGGCAGCTTCGGATCTGAAGGCGATGACAGTTTCGACATCCTCAAAGCCTACGTCCAGCTCGGCGACCTGAAAAAGGGCGTCAGCGCCACCGTAGGTCGCCAGTTCCTGAGTTATGGAGATCAGCGGCTCGTCGGCCCCTTGGAATGGTTGAATCAAGCCAGAACCTTTGATGCCATCAAGCTTCGTTACGCCAGCACCAGCTGGGCTTTGGACATCTTCACCTCAAGTCCGGTTGGGTTCAAAGACCGTGAGTTCAATCAATCTCAGGTCTTTGATGATCAGAACAGCCAGGACTCCGTCTTCAGCGGCATCTACCTCGCCACTCAGTGGGTGCCCATCAACATCACCACCGACTTCTACGCCTACCACAAGAGTGACCAGGGCAATGGTGACTTCGGTGCCCGCCTCGGCGACAGCAGCTTCTACACCTTCGGCACCCTTTGGAAAGGCGATCCCAAAAAACTGGGCGGCTTCGACTACAGCATGGAGATGGCCTTCCAGACAGGTGAAGTCTCTGGTCGTGACCTGACCGCCTTCGCGGGTAACTGGACGGTGGGTTACAATTTCAAGCACGCTTGGAAGCCGCGTATTGGACTCCAATACAATTACGGCAGCGGTGACGGTGATGCCACGGATGGAGATGTGGGCACCTTTCAAAACCTCTATCCGACCAACCATCTCTTCTATGGCTACATGGACACCACTGCGTGGTCCAACATGCACAATCCACAGCTCAACATCAGCTTTTCGCCCACGGCCAAGTTGAAGGTGATGCTCGACTATCACCTCTACTTCAATGCCGACAACGCTGATGCCTGGCGTCGTGTGAACAATCAAACGCGAGTGCGCACGCTCAACGCCGCTGCCAACAATGCCAGCAGCTATCGCGGTCAGGAGTTTGATGTCACAGCGGTCTATAAATGGAGTCCTCATGTAGCTCTCCAGGCTGGCTACAGCTTCTTCCTCGCAGGTGACTACCTCGCCGACACGGGAGCCAGCGACAACGCGCACTTCGGTTACCTCCAGGTGCAGTTCGATTTCTAAACCGCGTCCGCCATGCAGATCATGCCGCTCATTCCTGAAAACGCACCCTTCTCCGCCGAGCAACGCGCCTGGTTGAATGGATTCCTCGCCGGAGTCCTGCAACGTGGCGGCAAGGGTGGAACTCCGATGGCAACTGCCGAGGCAAAAACGCCTCTGCTCATCGCCTTCGGCAGTCAGAGCGGCAACGCGGAAAGTTTGGCCAAGCGGCTGGCCAGGGAAGCATCGGGTCGAGGTTTCGCGGCGCGAGCCGCGGGCCTCGACTCGCTGCAACCGGCCGATTTCGTCAAAGACAAGAAAGTCCTCCTCATCACCTCGACCTGGGGCGAGGGCGACATGCCGGACAACGCGGCGTCCTTCTGGGATGCCATCAATCAAAACGGCAGCAGCCCCAAATTCGATGGGGTGCAATACTCCGTCCTCGCGCTCGGAGACAAAAACTACGGCGATACCTTCTGCCTCGCCGGAAAGAAGCTCGATCAACGCCTCGCCGAACTTGGCGCCAAGCGCATCGTGGACCGCGTGGATTGCGATGTCGATTTCGATGACCTCGCCAAAGAGTGGTCGAAGAATGCCTTCACCATTCTCGGAGCTACCAAGCCATCTGACTCGTCGGACGATTCCGACCCGTCCGACAAGGCGTGGTCCAAAAAGAATCCCTTTCCGGCCAAGCTGCTTCAAAACATCAATCTCAATGCCGCCGGCAGCTCCAAGGACACACGCCACATCGCCTTCTCACTCGCTGGCAGCGGTCTCACTTATGAAGTCGGAGACGCACTCGGCGTCTTCGTCCAAAATTGCCCCGAAGTCGTCGATAGCGTCATCGCGGCGCACGGTTTCGATCCAAAAGCCTCCGTGGGCTCCAAAACACTCCGCGAGGCTCTCCTCACCGATTACGAAGTGCGAAGTCTCCTCGGCAAAACGCCCGAGCCCGGCCTCACACTCGACTCTTTCCTCGAAAACCTGCGCAAACTGCAACCGCGCCTCTATTCTATCGCATCGAGCATCAAAGCGCATCCCGATGAAGTGCATCTCTGCGTCGGCGCGGTGCGCTACAGCAGCGATGGCATCGCGCACAAAGGCGTCGCCAGCACCTTCCTCGCGGATCGTTTGCCACTCGGCGAGACAACCGGCATCTACTTTCACGCCGCGAACCATTTCCGCCTA
>CALDGV010000594.1 GCA_937941745.1 uncultured Prosthecobacter sp.
ACGCCCTCATCGAAACCAGCCCGCAGGTGCCCGTCACGCGCATCATGCTTCGCGGTAGCGCTTTGAATCTCGGCGATGAAGTCCCGCCTGCCGTTCCCACCCTTTTCAAACCCGTCTCGTTTCCCAAACCTGCCGCCAAGACCTCGTTACGCCGCAAAACCCTCGCCGAGTAGATCACCGCTCCCGACAACGAGCGCGCGTGGCGTGTCATCGCCAATCGAATCTGGCAGCATCATTTCTGCCAGGGCATCGTCGCCAGCCCAAGCAACTTCGGCTTCACCGGCACCAAGCCCACCCATCCCGAACTGCTCGATTACCTCGCCCAGCAGCTCATCGCCAACGGCGGTCGTTTCAAGGCGCTGCACAAGCTCATCCTGATGTCTGCGACGTATCGGCAGGAACGTAGAACGAGCTTTCCAGCTCGTTCTCAGAGCAACGAACTGGAAAGTTCGTTCTACGGTATCCAGCGTATGGAAGCCGAAGTCATCCGCGACTCCATCCTCACCGCCAGCGGCAAGCTCAACCCCAAACTCGGCGGCCCCGGCATCAAACCACGCCTGCGCCCCGATCTCCTGCCCACCAGCCAGCGCAACAAATGGCCTCTGCTCAAACAAGAAGGCCCCGAGCAGTGGCGGCGCAGCATCTACATCTATGTGAAGCGCCAGCTCCTCATGCCCAGCATGGAGCTGTTCGATGCGCCCACCACCACCGACAGTTGCGCCATGCGGCTCGACAGCACCGTGCCCACCCAGGCCCTCGTGCTCATGAATGACGAATTTGTCGAAGAACAGGCCGCCTTCCTTGCCCAACGCGCCGCCTCAGACACGCTCGAAAAAACCATTCAACGCATGTTCATGCTCACGCTGAGCCATGAAGCCGATGCCAAACGGCTACAGCAGTCCCTCGACTTTGTGAAAGCCCGCGAAGCCACCAGCACGCGAGATCAAGCCCTCGCCGACCTCGCTCACGTCTTGTTCAACAGCAGCGAGTTTGTGTACATCCAGTGAAGCGCCGCCTTCGTCATCATGATGAGTAGCACCAGTAGTCTTCTGGCGACTTGAACAGACGCATGCGATTCGGAGGGGCTTTTCGCCGCCCATCATCGATCTACGAAGCGGCATCGCGCTCCAAAGGCGAAGGCGCCGGGGTTTCCCCCGACGCCTTCATGTGGATCGGCCCTCATAAGCCGGATTCTGTGTCCCCGACATCTTGCGGTGCCAGGCTGTGATCATTTATCTGTCAGGCCGAGCGACCGGCCTGCCCTCGCTTGCGCGATGGTGCGACTATTACCCGGAGTTATCCATCCCTTGCGGGACTTGCGGCCAGGCGGGCCTTTCTCCTGTTCTGTCTTGCACCGCATGAGGTTTGTCGTGCCCCCTTCCTCGCGGTTGGGGCGGTGGGCTCTTACCCCGCCGTTTCACCCTTACCCTTCGTAGCTCGCGAGAGCGAAGAAGGGCGGTTTGTTTTCTGTGACACTGTCTGTGACCGCGGCTTGCACCGCAGCCCCCACGCTTTCACGTGGCATGCTGCCCTATGGTGTCCGGACTTTCCTCTGGCATGCTGCCTTGCGGCAAGACACCAGCGATCACTCCGACCGACCCACCGCCAGAGTAGAGGGACGAAACGCAATGTCCAACCTCAATTCCCGGCAGCCGCTTTGAACAGTTTCAAGAGCGTGTGCCCTTCGGTGTATTGGATGTCACTGATCTTCCAAGCATCGTCCTGCTGCACGAGCTTGAAGGTGATGCGGGTCTTCTCTCCGAAGTTCAAGAAGCTCGCCACCACTGTGGCCTTGCCGCCATCGACCTTGGACTTGTTGACGACGAAGTTTTTGATCTCTGTGTCCTGAGCGTTGTAAAGCGGATCGAAATCAATCACGCCCACCTCGCCCTTGGACTCCTTGGCGTCCTTCCACAGGAAATCGGCCAGCTCTTTGGCAAAGTAGCTGTCCACCAGCACACGATCCTGGTCCTGGAAAAAGGGCGACTTCTCCGCGTCATGTGCCTTATAAAGTTGAGCCACCAAAGCCTCCGGCGTCACCGCTTTGTCTGCGGCGGAGAGGTTCAGACTGAAGGAAATGAGCAGCAGGAAAAGTGAAAAAGAACGCATGCTGCTGCTATCGCCGCAAAGCGGACGAAGTCGAGGTGACTGTTTTGAGAAGTCTTCAATTTTTGCCAGCGCAGCCGACGACTGTGGCGAAAGCCCGGTCGTCTGTTGGGCGTTCGTGGGGTGGAGCGGCCACGCATGAAGCCGGGCGGGCTGTCGCCACACCCCGCCTACGAACATTCATGCACGGTTGTCCCGCTCACTTGTCACGCTTCTTCTTTTTTGGCTCCTCGGGCAGCGGCTGGCCTCTCTGTCGTGCCTCCCACTCGGCGTAGCCTTTTTTGCTGCGGTTGCCGAGGTATTTGTAGGTGTCGAAAATCGCCGCGTTGCCAAGCACGCGCGGATCTTTCTCCTCCTTGAGCATGGCCTCCATCTTTTC
>CALDGV010000595.1 GCA_937941745.1 uncultured Prosthecobacter sp.
CTTTCACCCACCCAAGCTAGCGAACCGCCGCTAAATCGGGAGGATCGGCAAGCAGCAATGCCATTGGGATTTCCTGGGGACTTGTCTGAAGCCCATGTCGAAGCTTTGTGCATTCTTTACCTCAGCTTTGTGCAGGAGAACTTTGCAAAAAGAGCCACTCTATCGCAGCCGAAGCAGGCTACCTTTGATGGCTGCTTGCAGGGTCTTGGGTTCTATCGCTATCAGGCAGCCATTCCATTGTTCATCAAGCTCTTTGATCAATCAACACAACACACCCTGCACCCCGACGTCATACCGCTCGCGCGCATGGGCGCAAGTGGCCCCGAGGCGATACTGCCATATCTTGATAGCTCGAACGTCATTCATCGAGGTTATGCAATTGAGCTGTTTAGAATCGCTGCCAGAGGCAACCCAGCGAGCAAGTTCGCTAACCCGTATTCCAAGGATGAATACGTCCACATGATTCCTTTGCTGAAACAAGTGGTGGGTCGTCTCGCTATTATGCACGCAAAAGATCCATCAGCCGAAGTTCGTGACGCCGCAGCACAAGCCATTGAGGAAATTACTTCTGAGATCTCCAGATGAAGCCGCAACTGAGTGAAAGCGTGCGTTTCTTCGGCTTCGACAGCCACAGCCTAGTCCCACAGCTGAGCAGTTCGCTCGGCTCAGCCTCGAATTTCCCTACCGACCAATCCACCGCCTCCTGGCTCCTCAACGCGGCCTATGCGGCCGATTGGCAGGCGTTTCAAAGCAGCGGCTCGGTTGGGCCTAAATGAACACTCTTGATTCTCTCTCCATGAAACACAGCTACCTCACCACCGTCCTCGCGTTCCTTATTCTCGGCAGCGCCTCCCTTTCCGCTGCCGACTTCCGGCTCGCCTCAGCGCTCTCGGATCACATGGTGCTGCAGCGTGAGAAACCAATCGCGGTTTGGGGTTGGGTGGATGCGGGAGAATCCGTGACCGTCTCCTTCGCCGGGCAATCGAAGTCGGCCATCGCAGCGGCTGATGGCAAGTGGTCGCTTAAGCTCGATGCCATCGCTGCTTCCGCAGAGCCGCGTGTGCTCCTCGTGACCGGCAAGGAAGGGCGCAAGGTCGAGGTGAAGGACGTGCTCGTCGGCGAGGTCTGGCTCGGCTCCGGGCAATCGAACATGGCGATGACTGTGGCTGGGGGTTACCACTTCGATGCCGAGAAGGCGGCGGCGAAGTTTCCGCTGATTCGACATTACCGCGAAAGCTCCGGCCCTTCTGACACACCGCAGGCCGAGGGCAAAGGCGCATGGCAAATCTGCACACCGGACACCGTCGGGGGCTTCTCTGCCGCGTTGTATTTCTTTGGTCGCGAGATTCACCGGGAAGTCGGCGAGCCTGTCGGTCTCATCAACACGTCCGTCGGCGGCACGCCCATCGAGTCATGGGTCGCCGCCGAGGTGCAGTCCTCCGATCCAGAGACGAAGACGAACTACGACACGCGGCTCGAGGCACACCGGAAGTTCGATCCCGCGCAAGCGCCCGCTTTGCATCAAAAGCAGATTGCCATTTGGAAAAAGGCGTCTGAGAAGGCCAAGGCCGAAGGTAAGCCCTTCGTCGTCCCCGCACCGAAGGACCCGCTGGCGATGTGGAAGCTCAAAGGTGGCCCCGCTGGTCTCTACAATGGGAAGGTGGTCAATCTTGTGCCCTACACGCTGCGCGGCATGCTTTGGTATCAAGGCGAAGGTAATGCCAACAGCAATCCAGGCCTCTACCACAAGCAGCTCACACAGCTCGTCACAAGCTGGCGCACGCTTTGGCAGGACGAAGTGCCCTTTGCGTGGGTACAGCTTCCGAACTTCACCTCACCCGGCGAAGGCTGGCCGCGTGTGCGTGAATCCATGCTGAAGACACTCACGCTGCCCAAGACCGGCATGGCCATCACCATCGACCTCGGTGATGCGAAGGACATCCATCCGAAGAACAAACAAGATGTCGGCAAGCGTCTCTCGCTTTGGGCGCTCGGCACCGTCTATGGCAAAAACGTCCCCGCCACCAGCGGCCCGCTGCCCGCAGGCTCGACCATCAATGGCAATGCGATCACCGTCTCCTTCAAACATGCCAACGGCGGCCTCAAATCCATCATGGGAGGTCCGCTCACCGGCTTCCAGATTGCCGGTGCCGATCAGCAGTGGAAACCCGCCGAAGCCAAGATCGTCGGAGAAACGGTCGTCGTCAGCAGTGCCGAGGTCGCTCAGCCCGTCGCGGTTCGTTACGCCTGGAAAGACTGGCCCGACTACAGCCTCGCGAATGGCGCTGGATTGCCTGCCTCGCCATTCCGCACTGACGACTGGCCGGTGCCGGTGGCGAAGAAGTAAGCGTGGTTGCATGTTGTTGGCATGCTCCGCTCATCTTAACTGTTCACTCTCCCCATCTCCATGAAGCAACTCATCCTCTCACTGCTCCTGCTCACCAGCATCGGCCACAGTCATGAACCCGCAGCACCCGCGCCGAAGGGCATCGGACTCAAAGTGCTGGTCTATTCCAACACCGGCTACTATCGCCATCCCGAAACCCCGAAAATCAATCGCTGGCTCGTCGTGCTCGGTCACGAGAATGGCTTCGAGGTGGACGTGACGGAGCATTGGAAAGACATGCGCGCCGAGGAACTGAGCCGCTACGACGTGCTCGTGCTCAACAATGCCAACGAACTCGATAAGGTGCTGCCCGAGGAGCAGCGCAAGTCCGTGGAGGAATGGTTCACCAAGGGCGGTAAAGGCATCGTCGGCCTGCATGCCGCGCTGGTGCATCAGACGAAGTGGCCGTGGCTGAATGCGCTCGGCGGATGCGATTTCAATAGCGACTCCGACTTCAGCAAAGCGAAGGTCACCATCGATCCCGCCGCGAAGGATCATCCCTCCGTCAAAGGCCAACCCGCCGAGTTCTGGATCGAAGCTGACTGGACCAATCACGACCGCTCCGTCACCGGCCAGCCCGGCTTCAACGTCCTCATGCGCGTGGACGAGACCACTTACACGCCTGTGCGCGAGTATTTCCAAACTCGCAACGGCAAGCCCATGGGGGCGGATCATCCCATCGCCTGGACGCACGAACCGGCGACCGGTGGCCGCTTCTTCTACACCGAGTTTGGCCACGACCTGCGCTCGCTCAGCACGCCCTTTGCGCGGCAGCATGTGCTCGAAGGTATCAAGTGGGCCGCGAAGATGACGGTGACCCCTGAGAATCAAAAGTAGAAGATGAAATCATGAAGCACGCACTCCTCCTCATCATCACCGCCCTCCTCCTCGCGCCACTGGCCAGCCTCCACGCCGCGGATGCTCCGCCTAAGGAACAAAAACCCGCGCCCGAGTTCCGGAAATACGAGCTGCCCGTCGAGCCCGATGAGAACGTCGCGTATGGCCCGCATCGCATGCAGGTGATTTACTTCTGGCGGGCAAAGTCGGACCAGCCCACGCCGCTGCTCGTCTATATCCACGGCGGTGGCTGGCC
>CALDGV010000596.1 GCA_937941745.1 uncultured Prosthecobacter sp.
AGAATGGCCCTTGGCAGACAAGACTTGGCGATGGCTCTGCGCCTCTCCTATCCTGCCGGGATGGCGACTGCTTCCCTCTTGACCCCGACTGTCTGGCAAAGCCTGCGTTTTGAATGGCTGTGGGTCTATCATGGCCGGGTGCCGGTGACAGAGCGGTGGTCAAATGAGATCACGGTGCCGACGGGCTGGTTCTGGGTGGAGGCGGGGCTGGCCCGGATCCGGGCCGGAGGCCGGGAGATCCGGGTGAAGCCGGGGCAGAGCTTTTTTTCAGCGCCGGGGACCCGGCAGCAATGGTTCGCGCAGGGCACGAAGCTGCTTTCCGTGGGCTTCCGGTGCGACTGGCCCTCGGGCGGGCCGGTGTTTCAGGCGGGGCTGAACGTCGCCCTCAGCAGGAGCCGGGGAGCGGCCCTGGAGGAGGCCTCCCGGGAGCTTTTTCGCCAGGTGCATGGCGGCCGCGCCGAGGTGACCTACCCGGAGGCGATCCAGCCCCAGGCCGCTACTTTGAAGGCCTGGAGTCTGCGGGAGGCGGGCTTCCGCCGGTGGTTTGAGCCGTATGTGAGCACCCTGGAAAAGATGGGCGTGCAGCCGCAGCCGCCTGACCTGGCAGGGCGGAGCCTGGGGCCGGTGCTGAAGAAGCTGGAAGGCTGGCCGCTGGAGGAGCCGCTCCAGCTTTCCAAACTGGCGGCGGGCACCCGGTTGGGGACCCGGCGGCTGCATGACCTGCTGCGGGAGCACCTGGGCATGACCGCTCAAGCCTGGCTGGAGCGCCGGAGACTGGAGGCCGCCCGCCAGCAGCTGGCGGCTGGGCAGGCGGCGCTGAAGGAGATCGCCTACGCGCTGGGCTTCCGGCATCCGCCGCACTTCACGGCCTGGTTCAAGCGCCACACGGGCATGACGCCGACGGCCTTCCGTGCGGCAGGCGGACTGAGCGGGGCCTGATTCAGCGTCCGTCCAGGATCACCTCGGTGCTGACCATGGCGTCCCGTTCGTCTGTGACGGAGACATACCAGGTGTTGGCCTCGGCAGGCGGCTTGGGGGCGGTGATGGTGGTGCCGTTCAAGGTGGCTGGCACGGTGATCCATTCGCGCTTGGACCGGAGGCCGGTGTCCCGGGTGTAGTGCAGGGCGGCGCTTTTCAGCCGGGTGACGGCGGTGCAGGCCACACGGACCTCGCTGCCTTCGACGACGGGCCTGCCCAGCACAGGCAGGGCGGCTCCGCTGCGGCATTTGGAGTCGATGAAGAGGCCGATTTCCTGAGGGGCCCAGCCGGGCGGGTGGCCGTGGGGCATTTTGACCTGGATGCGCAGGTGCTTTTCACCCGGGACGACGGCGTAGCTCTTCATGTAGCTGTCGAGCACGTAATGGACGTCGTTGGTGCCGTTGACGAAAAAGATGGGCACGCGGCAGCGGGGCAGGAGGCTGCCGGGATCGTATTCCTTGACCCAGGCGGCGGCGCGGTCGCCCAGCTTGTCGATGCTGGGCTTCTGCACGGATTCGCCCTCATGAAGGAAGCCGCAGCCATACACGGGCACGGCCGCCTTGAAGCGGTCGTCCAGGGAAGCGACGAGGCAGGTGGTGTAGCCGCCCCAGCTGATGCCGGTGACGGCGGTGTTGGCGGCATCCACGCCGGGGAGGGTGCGGAGGAGGTTGTGGGCGCGGATGACACTGGCGGCGGCGTGGAAGGGCCAGTCGTCGCTGGTATCACCGCCGATGCTGTCGAATTTTTCCGCATGCCCGTGAGGCGGGCCGCCGAGCGGCAGGCGGGTGCGCTCGCCACGGTGCCCATTGCCAATCGCCATGCCTGTCTTGGAATCAAACTCGGGGTCGGGAGGGCGCGAGCCGTTCAAGTCCATGGCGA
>CALDGV010000597.1 GCA_937941745.1 uncultured Prosthecobacter sp.
CGAGGGAACCGCCGGAACTGATACCATCTGGAACATCCGCCAGACGAGTCCACGAGTTTGCAGAGACGTTGTAGCGGTAAAAGCTCTTCGATCCACTTCCCCGCAACGCATAAAGGTTGGTCTTGTTGGTGGTCAGCGAACCACCCGAATCGACATTGCCTCCAGGGAAGCTGGCGAGGCTGCTCCAGGAATTGGTGCTGATGTTGTAGCGGTAGAAGTTGGTCGAACCATCGCCACGAAGAAGATAAAAATGAGGTGAGAGGAAGACGAGCCGGTTGCCGCTTTTCTCGACATTGGCAGGGATGTTCGCGAGGGTGGTCCACGAGTTGCTGGCCACGTTGTATCGCCAGAAGGCAGTCGTGTTGTCACCGCGGACGGCATAAAGGTTCACCCCATCCGATGCCAGCATGCCGCCATCTTTGACCGTACCTGGGGCAGAGGCTCTCGTTGACCAGGCCTGGGTCGTCGAATCGTAGCGCCAGAAGGTGGTGGTATCGCCACCTCGGAAAGCAAACAGGTTCAGGTTGGTGACGATCGTGCCGGGTTGTGCAGGCTGAGTGGTGCCCAGGTTCCAGGTGACCACGCCCCCGACATGGGTGCCGCCCTGACCTGCACTGACAAAAGTTGTTCCGGCAGGCACATTGTCTGTGATGGTCAGCCCACTGAGGAAGTCACAGCCAGGATAGCTGGGCGTAAGCGTGTAGGTGATCTGGTCTCCAGCCTGCGCCGAAGTGCGGTTCACCACCTTCGTGAGCAGCCGCGAGAACGGAAAATCATTGCCGGTGCTGCTCTGCCCTGTGGCAACACTGACACTCAGCTCAGATGAACTGATCATGTGACCGGGAGGCACCTCGGTGGAATCAGGGTCACAGAGGACGATGAAATCCCCTTCCCCCAAGCCATCGAAACGATAGGCTCCCAGCGTGTCCGTGCGCAGGGTGGCGATAAACTCGCTCGAGTCCGGATTGTTGTCGCTGTCCGAGTCGGCATAGAGGCTGACAGCGATGTTCACGATGGGGGTCTCTCCAGGATTCATCACGCCATCAACATTGGAATCAATGAAAGCTCGTCCGGAGAGGCTCGCTGGCACCTCGCGCCAAAATCCGAAATGAGCGGTGGCATAGGTGCCGCTAAGCTCCTCAATCCAATGCGGGTCTGTTGTCGTGATGAACAAGGGAGAGCCTCCCACACCAGCAGCGATGTCGGCATCGGCCTGATCCACATCCACCAGATAGGCCAGCCCTTCAGGCAGGTTGGTGAAGGCATACGAACCATCAGCAGCAGACACCTTGGTGCTGAGCAAAAGGTCGGTGCCCGCATTGACAACCCCATCTCCGTTTCGATCCCGATACAGACGCACGGTGACATCGGCAAGACCTGCGTCCACCCCGTTTTGGAAGACTCCATCACGGCCCAGATCATTGAAGACAGAACCACTGACCACCCCCGAGCCTCCGGGGCTGTAGCCGAAATCGACATTCAGCTTGTTTTCGTTCTGCGCCAGAATCACCACCGACTGGTGAGCTGTGCCGATGCCATCCGAATCAAAAGTCGGGGCATACCCAGGAGGCGCTGTGACACGCACCACATAGGTGGCACCGCTCAGTCCCGTGAAATCGTAACGCCCCTGGGCATCGGTGATCCGTGTCGAAAGAAGCGTGGTCCCGTTGCTGGCATACAACTGCACCTGCACGCCAGGAATGCCTTCATCCTCCGCATCCATGATGGCATCACCATCCCAGTCGCGGAAAACGGTGTCACCAATGCGTGCGCCGCCCACGGTGACAGGCGCCAGGGCACCAGTGGAGAGAATCTTGCCGCTGTTCTCATAGGTGAAGCTGTTCGTGTAAACTCCAGAAGGCTGCGTGGCGCTAATCCGGCACTTGAAGACCAGGACCAGGCTTTTGCCTGAAGGGATGCCGGAATTCAGCGTGATGACCGGCTTGGTCGAATCGGCGGCGTTGATGGAGACCGACGATGTCGGGGAGCCTGCCAGCTTCGCGGAAACCAAGCTGTCATAGGTGAAGCCAACGGGAAGATTCTCCCGGATCACCAGAGGCACTGCGTTAGGGCAAGGCCCATCATTCAGCATGGTCAAAGTGTAGGTCACTAAGCCGCCAGGACTGGCGGCTGAAGGCGTGACGGTCTTGTCAGGATACAGGACGGCGTTGGTCGAGACCTCAACCGTATCGGTGCTGCACGATCTGGGAGCCTGATCACTGGTGGCGCAGACCGTGTTGGTCTGAACCCCGCTTCCAATCGCCCGCACCGTCATGGTGATGCTGCGCACGCTGTTTGGCTGCACCGTGCCAAGGCTCCAACGAAGCGGCCCGGTGCTTGTGGGTGCAGGAGAAGCACTGACATAGGCGATCCCGGAAGGCAGCGTATCCTCAATGACCACGTTCGTGAGCGCCGAATTGCCAAACGTGGTGAACCAGATCGTGTAGGTGAAGACTTCGTTCGGTGAAACCACGCCTTTAGAGGCCTGCTTGAAGACCATGGGCTTGCTCTTCAAGGACACGGACGTGTTCTCATAATACCGCCAAAGGTGGTCTTTGTTCGTGTACTCGCCACCAGCATCCCCCCCAAAGGTATCTGCATAGGCCTGAAGGAATCCCTCGCTGTCAAAAGGTGAGCCGGGCTGCCCGGGACCGACCACAATCTTGAGCTGCACCCGGGCATACTCAGGGCGGAAAAGTTCCAGATTTCCCCAGGCCATGCGCACTGCCTTTGGGCTCGTGGCATCAGACCAGCTCACGGTTGCTGGCAGTGGATTGGCAGGACTCAGCTCCCAGCCGATCTGACTGCCATCCACACCCACAAGACCCAGAGCAGTGCTCCGCAAGCCAGGTGCATCCTTGGCAATCATGCTGCCCGGGTATTTGATGCGCTTCCAAGGTCCCATCTGGCGCGAAGCATTCCGCATGCGTGCGGGATCGGTGGCGTTGGCATTCCAGTAGCTCCAGTCAAAGTGCCATGCGTAGCCACTCTCCGGTCCAGCCACGCCACTGCCCATGCCCCAGGGCGTGTTTCCACGGCCATCGGGATCGATCACGGGCAGGATGGGAGCCTTGATCCCGAAGGCAATCAGCTGCTCCGCATCCCAACGGGTTGTGGGAGTGATATTGTCTCCGGAATTGTTGGTCAGAACATTGTCCGAAGTGCTGGGATTGCCATCCAAGCCCCCCATGCTCACCCAGCTCTGCCAGGCGGTCTTCGGATCCGTGGAGTAAAAGATGCCTGTATCGGAATAAACGCCCGCCATGGTTCCGCGCATCAGCCCAGTGCCTGAATCCACGGCAAACGCCTTGTCGCCATTGATGTTGGGTCCCAGTTCGAGACCTTTGAGTCCATTCTGAGCTTTGGACCCGACCGAGCCATCTCCCAGGGCCAGGACAGACTGTCCCTTCATCGGAATTGCGATGAATTTGCCGGCACTGTCGATGCGGCCGTATTGGGCACCTACGACCTGCGAACCGACAGGGATGAAGAAGGTGGAATAACCACCAGCTCCCGTCGGAGTGCCCACAGAAGGCGTCGCCTTCATGATGAGACCGATCACGTCACCGGTCTGAATCAGCGGCTGGCCAGCGGCTTGGCGCGCCTGCATTCGCTCGATCGTCTCCTGGTCGAAACCGATGTAGTCAGCGCGCTGGTTGAGGTTGTGCGCCCACACTTCCGAAAACGAAAAAAGGGCGGCAAAAATCACAGCCAGACCTAACCGAAGAGCCTTCAACCTAATGAACTGAGCGCCAAAAGTCCTGAATGAGCAGCGTGCAGCCCGACTAACCACCGATGGCATGGAACGCCCCCCAGAAGACCGAAGGTCTTCCGCTCTTTTGCGCCGAGTTAGGCCGCTTAGAGGGTCCAATAGTTCCATCAATTCTCATAATTCTATCCATACTGATTATAATTTCAATATAATTTAAGCTGATATTTAACCCTTGTTAAAGGCATGATTCCGAATTGCTCAGCAATCTCAGCTGAGCTTGGCAAGACACTCGGCAGACCGACAAACCGCGCTTAATCCTAAGCCATTTAATTAATTTTAAAATCAACTGAAGGTGAACCTAAAAATACCACGGATAAAAGGTCGCCTTTAAGTTGAAGAAGCCCTCCAGATCGAGAGGCCAAGCGGTGCTCTGATAAAAGGAAGAGAGCCTTCCAGCCGGAGCTTATGCCTGAACATGAGCCTTCATAAGCTCGCGCACATACTTGCCCAGCATGTCGAATTCCACGTTGAGCCGGTCTCCGACCTTCTTGGTGTGCAGGTGAGTCACCTGATAGGTATGAGGTATGATCCAGCAGATCACGCTGGAAGTTCTGACCTCCGCAGCAGTGAGCGAAATGCCATCCAGGCAGATCGAGCCTTTGGGAATCACCAGGCCATGATGCTCGGAAGGAAACTCCACCTCCAGGCGATGGTCCTGGCCATGCTGGCTCCAGTCTAAAAGACGCAGGGTGGCATCCACATGGCCTTGGACCAGATGGCCTCCCAATCTGGCACCGAAGGCCAGAGCTCGCTCCAGATTGACTAGGCTGCCAAGATTTAAGTCCCCCAGGCTGGTGACTTTGAGTGTTTGCATCAACAAATCGAAGCAGACCGTTCCATCCGCCTTATCAAGGTCGGTGACGGTCAGGCAGCAGCCATTGACGGCGAGGCTGTCGCCCAAGGCAAGCTCTCCGGTCAAAGCGCCAGCCCGCACCTGGAGCCGGGCGCTTTCGCCGCGAGGCTCAAGGCTGAGGACAACACCAGTGGATTCAACAAGGCCGGTAAACATGCTCCTGAGTAAGCCGGAGGATGGGGGAAGGCAAGCCAGAGCCCTCGACGGAGTCTCCAGTCAAGGAGGGAGAAATGCCCGTTGACGCTCCCGCTTTGGGCACTACTCTCCGCGACAAACCGGACGCATCATCAAATCATGATTCGTCCATATCACCAACAACGCCCACTCCCATGCCCCGTAGCTTCATCTTCTCGTCCGAGTCCGTCGGCGAAGGCCATCCTGACAAAGTTTGCGACACGATTTCCGACGCCATCCTCGACGCCTGCCTGGCAGTCGATCCGAAGAGCCGTGTGGCCTGCGAAACCTTCGCCAAAAGCAACATCGTCGTCGTGGGCGGAGAAATCACCATCCCGAAGATCGGCCAGAAGCCCATCGGCAACGTCATCAACATCGACAAAGTCATCCGTGATGCCGTCCGCGGCATCGGCTACGTGAACAGCGACGACGTGTTCCACGCCGACCAGATCTT
>CALDGV010000598.1 GCA_937941745.1 uncultured Prosthecobacter sp.
GTTGCTGAAACCAAAAGGCAAGCTCAGACCGATGGCACTCTGCGCACCGCTAACGGAGCTGATGCCGCTGCGGCTGAACATCCGCAAACGGGACGCCATGGGCCAGCGCCAGCTCGATCTGCTGCAACGACTCTGCTACGCGGGCTGGCGGCTCTGACGCTGGGACGCCTTGCGGCTGTCAGAATTTTGCACCCTGCCCCCGGATATCTCCATCAACACCGTCGTCGGGTTGCCACTAACGAAACATGGCCACAAGTGCGCAAGCGCTGGCTGTGCGGACTCGTGATGCCGCTTCAACATTCGGAGGGTCCAAAAACCGAGAAGCTGTGCTGATTTCAAATTTCCAAATGGGTTGGAACAGCCAATGCCATTGGTTGGCTTGTGCGTTCATTTTCACAAGCAGTAACTTCATCTCCATTCACCCGATGTTTTTGCGCCTAAACCATAAAACCAAGCAGACTAGCGCCAGTGCAGATGAGCCGAGCACGATCCAGGGTGTCAAATTCGATCCCGGCAGAGTTGCGGGAGGTTGAACGGTCGTTTGGGGCTTTGGGATCACGGACTTCGCATTGTCTGGCGGGGGCTGCTCGGATGCCGCTCGATTTTTCGCCTCAGCCTCCGCCCTGCGCTTTTTGGAGAACTCGGGCCAGTCGGCGCTGAATTTGGGGAAGTAGGGCAGTGAGGTGCTGTCACCGTTCTTGAGACGTTCCAGCCGCTCCCGAAACATGCGCATAGGTGATCCCTTGCCTGAGTTGTGATACTCATCCAGTTCTCGGAGAATCGCCTCGTCTTCAGGATGACCCCAGAAAGACAGAAACTGCTGAATGGACTTGCTCTTCATCGTCAGGCCGGAGGCTTTCATCTCGCGATACCACTCCAGCACCAGCGGACGGAAGATGTCCGGCTTCATCCAACCGTGAAAAGTCACCCAATTCGTGATGGTGCTCCGCGTGTACTCGTCGATTGGGTTTTCAAATAACTGGGTCAGGATTTTGATCGTGACATCGACTCGTCGGTACATGTCCGCCTCCAAAAAATCGTATGGAGGGCTGCCACCCAATGAGCCTGCACGCAGGAAATAAAGCTCCGCCAAGAACGGGTCATCATCTCGGAGTGCCATTATGAATTGTGGTGTGACCTTATCCAATGCCAACTGCGCCGCCTGCTGTCTTTCGATTAATGCTTTGTCGATTGGCTTCTGAACAACTGGAGGCTCCTTGAAGGGGCCTCGCAAATCATCATGCTGCCCATGTGCTGGACGCAGCTCTGCTAGAAAAAGTAATAGCCAAAGGATAAATTGAAGGTGCCTTGGGCCAAACCAAATATCAGAGGAAGTAGAGAGGGTCATGATATTCGAGAGTTTACGGTTTTGGCTTCAGGGTATCACTATGGCTACCGAAACGGAAGCGTTTGGAGTCCAGATGGCTGTTGTTCCATCGTAGTAATGGTGAGTGCATCAAAATTTGATTCAGATTTGTCGCCTGTGTAGGCGGATGCGAAAGTTCCAAGCAATGCCCAAGCTCATGCGCCACAGAACCTTTGTTGTCCGGGTCATCCTTGAGAACTATCAAAGCGGCGTCACCTGGGATGCCACTAGCCTCACCAGCCACAGTGTTGCCCGTCAGAGTTCCGGTGTATCCAGTCACCGCGAACCAATACAGATGATAAATGTCGTCGCCATCCGACACACTCTGCAAGTATTCGATCATGTTCGTGTTGGCTGGCGTCGCATTGGCGGCTGTGCGGGTGTTGCCATCCAACCAGTCGCTTGGCTGGATCAAGCCGCGAATCGTTGCTGGCGCTGATCAACGA
>CALDGV010000599.1 GCA_937941745.1 uncultured Prosthecobacter sp.
GAAGGACTTGCCGAGGGTGTCGAGCTGCTCGTCCACGATGTCCATGCGCAGCATGGCCTTGTCCTGTTCCTCATAGTTGGTCGGGCCGAGCGCGAGGAAGCCTGTGGCGGTGAGCTGCCGGCGGCGCTGGGCGGCATTTTCATGCGGCAGAAGGTCTCCGGCGATCATTTCGGTGATCATGCGGTCCAGAGGCAGGTCGTCGCGCAGGGCTTCAATGAGGTAGTCGCGGAACCGCCAGGCATCTTTGAATGGAAGGGAGCGTCCACCACCGGAAGACTCCGCGAAGCGGGAGAGGTCCATGAAATGGGAGGCCCAGCGCTCGGCAAAGGCCGGAGAGGCAAGAAGGGCGTCCACGTAGGCCTCCAGCGGCAGGCTGGAAGCTTTGGCATCGGGCGGCAGGCCGACGAGGTCAAAGGAAAGACGCCGGAGAAAGGTCTGCTTCTCCGCATCCGGGCTGGGAGTGAGTCCTGAGGCCTCCAGTTTGGCGAGGATGAAGCGGTCGATGTCGTTCTTGGGCCAGTCCGTCTGCTTCACTGCGGGCGGGGTGTGCTTTTGAGGAAGCTGGAAGGACCAGAACGAGCCATCCGCCTTGGGCTGGGAACTCGGCTTTGATCCTCCGGGCACTTCCTGGCGTGGGTCATGCGCGCCAGAGGCGATCCATTCCCGCAGGGCTGCCAGGTCTGCTTCAGGAAGCTTCTTCTTGGGCGGCATCTTGAGGTCACGATCCTCGTAGCTGACGACCTTCCAGAGCAGGCTTTCCACAGCTTTGCCGGGGATGATGGCCGGACCTGAATCACCGCCATTTTTCCAGCCTGCAGCGTGGTCCAGGCGGAGGCTGCCCTTCTGCTTCTCCGGGCCATGGCAGTCGATGCAATGCTCGATGAGCAGCGGGCGGATGCGCTTTTCGAAGAACTCCTGCTGCTGCACCTCATCGGACACGGCTCCATGCGTCAGGGCAGGAGAGAGGAGGCTGGCAATCAGGGCGGCTTTTTTCATGAGCGACAGAGGCTAACGGGCCCGTGAAAATCGCTCTTTCAGAGGGTCTTTGGGCGGAGTTTTGCCACCAGGAAGTCCACCGGGCTGGGATTGGGTGATGCATGGTCCTGAGCCACGATGCATTCGACGCCATCAAGGGTGCATTCCTTGTGCACTTCACGGGCATGGTGGATGCAGTGCAGCCATTCGCCGCGGTTGGTGGGAGCTTCGACGACCTGGGGGTTGCTGACGAAAAGAGGCGGGTCATCCATCGAGATCCACGAGAGCATGTCGCACTCTTTCAGGATGGCCTTGCCGGCGGCGGTCGTGAAGCTCTCGATTGACGGCAGATGGTAGAACAGGGCGGCTTCAGCCTCGCTGGTGCGCACATCAGGCCCCGGCCTGCCCAGAAACGATTCCCAGCGGGAGACATCGTAGGTGGCCTGGGTGCTGTTGCAGACAGCGCAGACGAGGCGGGTGGACTCCCGCAGCACGGGGTCCAAGGCCTTCGGGTCCGCCAAGTCATCACGGGTGGCCAGCCAGAGGGAGGTGCCTGCCCCAGCGGAGCCGCCCATGGAGGCGAAACGAGTTTTGTCCAGGTTCCACTCCCCGGAGCGGAATCGCAGATACTGCACCGCGCGGGCACACTGCCTCAGGATGTCCTGAATGGGCATGGAATCGAGAAAGGGGTAGTTCAGGGCCGCGCAGGAGATGCCTTGGTCGAGCAGGTCCTGAGTGGTCTTGTTGCGGGCCCACTGGCTTTTGTCGCCGTTGCGGAAACCACCGCCATGAATCATCAGCACCACAGGGGCTGCGCTGGAGGCTTTCTTGGTCAGGTAGAGGTCGAGCTTGCAGCGCTCATGGGATCCATAGGCCACATCAGCGTGATCAGGCTTCAAGCCGCCTGACTTGGTGGCAGGCTGGGGCTCGGCCATTTTCTTCCGCTTTTGCAGGAATGTCATGGCCTCCTCCATGGTCAGAATGCCGTTCTTGTCGGCATCGGCTTCGGGGAAGCGCTTCAGGCCTTCGCGAAGCCGCTCATTCGTTTCCGATGTCTGGGCAGAGATGAGGCTGGGCAGCAGCAGAAGGCATAGAAGACGATTTTTCATGGCGGAAGCGCGCTTCAAACGCTTCCGCCTCGTCAAAGTTGCCTGCTGGGCAGACAAACTTAGTCGTTGAAGAAGTGGCGGCCGGTCTGGCCTGCCTCGGTCTTGTTGTCCACTTCCCAGTAAACGTCCTCGAAGATGGACTCGGGCTCGGGGTAGGGGCTGGCCTTGGCGAACTCGGCCGAGGCTTCGGCTTCCGCCTGAGCTTCACGGTCGATTTTCTTCAACTGCTCCTCGGTGGCGACACCTTCAGCGACCAGGATGCCTTTCCAGACTTGGAGAGGATCATGCTCCTTCTGGAAACGCTCCACTTCCTCCTTGGTGCGGTACTTGAGCTTGTTGGCATCGGCGACGGAGTGGCCCTCCCAGCGGTAGGTGGCGATCTCCAGGATGCTGGGCTTGCTTTCGTTGTGGGCACGCTCGATGGCCTGCTGAACGCGGGCGCGCACTTCGTAGAGGTTTTCGCCCATGAAGTGATCCCAGGCCATGCCGTAGCCTTCGGCGCGCTTGGCCAGGCACTCATCGTAGGCCGAACTGCGGGCCTGGCTTGTGCCCATGGAGTAGCCGTTGTTTTCGATCACGTAGATCACCGGCAGGTCCCAAAGGGCGGCGATGTTCAGGGATTCGTGGAAGGCACCCTGGTTGACTGCACCGTCACCCAGGAAGCACAGCGCTGCGCCTTTGAGGCCACGGTATTTGAGCCCGTAAGCGAGGCCCAGCCCGAGCGGAGTCTGACCGGCGACGATGCCGTGGCCGCCCCAGTAGTTCTTTTCCGGGGCGAAGTAGTGCATCGAGCCACCCTTGCCTTTGGAGCAGCCGGTGGCCTTGCCAAAGAGTTCAGCCATGCACTCGTCCATGCCCATGCCGACCGCCAGGGCATGCCCGTGGTCGCGATAGGCGGTGATGACGTGGTCATTCTCTCCCATTAGAGACACGCAGCCGACCGCCACGGACTCCTGCCCGATGTAAAGGTGCAGGAAGCCACCCATGCGCCCTGCCTGGTAGTGCTGAAGCGAAACCTGCTCGAAACGGCGGATGCGGACCATCTTGCGATAGAGCTCGATTTTGTCATCAGCAGAAAGCTTCTGATTGATCGGGGCAGCGGCGGGGTTGGGCGTGGGGGCTTTTGCGAGGGCCATAAAGGGCGGCGAGAGTAACGTCAGATACGCTGGGTGCAAGCAGCGAGGTCGCCCTGACATCTGCCGGGACGATCTTTCGAGGGCTGAAAACCCTCCCCCATCTCCAGATGGAGTGCAAAAACAAGGGCAGGGGACTTGCGTCGCCTGCCCTTGCTGAGTGACTTTGAGGGGACGGATCAGGAGTAGGAGGATTCCACGCGGTGGGCCACGTCTTTGTAACCGTAGTCCGCGTTGTAGATTTCCTTGAGGGCTTCGAGGCTGCCTTCCTTGTCGCCCATCTTCTCGCAGACGAGTGCCAGTTCGTAGAGCACTTCCTTCTTGGTGCCATCCATGATGGTCAGCTCCTTGTTGGCTTCGCTGAAGGCGCTTCTGGCCAGGTCGTTCATGTTCTTCTTCTCGAAGCAGCGGCCGAGCAGGAGCATGGCCTTGGTGCGGATGTGCGGGTTGCCCTTCGCCTGCTGGAGCTCGGGGATGGCTTCCGTGAACATGCCGGCGTTGAAGTAGGCCTGGCCGAGGTCAAAGCGGATGGCCTTATCGGTCGGGTTGCGATCCACGCGTGCTTTGGCATCGGTGATCATGGAGGCGGCGCGCTGCTGCTTGATCGCCTCCAGGTTTTTCCGCTGCTCCTCCGCCTCCGGGGCGTCGGGATAGGCAGCCAGCCACTCTTCCAGCTGGGCGATGTAGTTCTCCTGATGCTTGTCGCGCATCAGCTCCGTGCGGCGCTGGAGGGACACATCGCCCGGGTTCAGCGAGAGCGCGTACTCGTAGTAGGAGAGGGCGTTGGCGAGGTCTCCAAGCTCCTCATAGAGCTGGGCGATGGCCTTGACGTTGTTGATGTTCGTCTGGTCCTCGTTGTACTTCGCGGAGAAGCGCACCAGCAGTTCTTCAGTCTGCTCGCGGGTGCGGCCCTGGCGGTTGAGCAGTTCGAGCTCATTCTGCTCGTCGGCGTTCTTGATGGCGCTCTTGAAGTCGCCACCCCAGCCCTGGCGGAGGATGGAGGAGCGGGCGGCGGCATCCTTCTCGCCTTTGAGGGCGATCATATCACGCGGATCGACCTTCACGATGGCGTTGTACACCTCGGCGGCCTTTTCAGGCTGCTCATAGGTCATGTAGTGCGTAGCCAGCTGATGCATCAGCTTGGTGTTCGTCGGCTGGCCCATGCGCATCGTCTCAAGTGCAAAGGCGGCCAGGTCGGGATACGGCAGCTTGAGCGCCAGTTCATAGAGCTGCTTGTTGCCGCTTTCGCTGAAGGGGTCCTTTTGGAACACCTTATCTTCGAGGTCGGCGATGGCTTCCCATGGATCTTTTTTGCCGCCTGCGCCGCCGAAGAGGCCGCCGCCCAGGCTGAATTTCTTGCCGCTGCCGGCATATTCACCTTCCGCACGGCGCAGGGCCTTGCGTCCATCCAGGAAGGTCGGGACCTCTTTCACGATGGGAAGCAGGAGGCTGGCTGCATACTCCCAGTTTTTTTGTTCGATGGCGAGCAGGCCCTTTTTCCAGAGGGTCTGGTGCCGGGGTTCGAGTTGGGCTTCTGTGACGGTCATGATTTGGGCGGTGTGGGGGGTAAAGTCAGGCTCAGGGTGCCTTCCCAGCCTTCGGGGCAGCACCGCTGACCATGGAGGTCAGGGTTTGCCATTCTTCGCGAACTCCCTTGCTGAAGCCCTCCAGGCTGAATCCGTGCTCAAAGAGCACCATCCAGACAAAGGTGGCGGCGAGGAAAGCGAGGAGCCAGAGGATCTTGGAAAGCAGGCGCATAGGCCGGAAAATGAATTTACTACAAATAAAAGGGCCGGAGCGTCCAGCACGTTTCTCACTTTTGGCTGTTCTGCAGCCTCAGATGTCAAAGCTCGGCACCGTCCGCCGCTCCCGTTCCAGCACCTGAGCCAGGGTGGTGGAGTTCATCCAGCCTTCGACCTGCTGCTTGAGGAGGGACAGCGTCTGGCCGAGTCCGCAGCCGCCGGTCACCCCGCATTCGCAGGTGCCGCCATGCTTCTCCGGTGAGGCGCAGGCGATGGGTTCAAAAGGCCCGTCAATCAGCGTCACCACCTCTCCGAGGGTGATTCGTGAGGGGGTTTTCTGGAACTGGTAGCCGCCGCCAACACCGCGCTTGCTTTTGAGCAGCCCGCCGTTTTTGAGGGCCAGAAGGATCTGTTCCAGAAATTTAAGAGGGATTTTCTCCCGGGCGGAGATGTCCTGAATGGCGAAGGTGGATGTCTCGGCGTCGCGGGCCATGCACAGCAGGGCGCGCATCGCATATTCAGCCTTCTTGGACAGTTTCATCGCAGCTGCCTTAGTCTGGCTTTCCGGGCTGGCAAGGAGGGATTGGGGCCGTCGCGGCTCATGCGCCGGGAGCCTTGATTTCAGGATCGATTTTTTGCAGCGCGCTCCAAAGCGCCGGGTCCTGGGGATGGCCGTTGTAGAGGACCTTGCCATCTGGTCCCACGAGCACCATCCGGGGGATGCTGTCGATTTCCAGAAGCTGGGTGAAGGGGCGGTCGGCTGGCTCGATCAGCCAGGGAAACTCGATGCCCTGCTCATTGCGGACTTTTTCGGACACGGCCTCCGCCTTTTCATCGTCCTTGTTCATGCCCGCCACGACGATGCCGTGCTTCTGGAGGTGCTCGGCCTTCTTTTTCAGTTCCGGCATGAGCTGCATGCACGGGCCGCACCAGGAGGCCCAAAAGTCGATCAGCACGGCCTTTTTGCCGGGCAGAAGGTCTTGAAGGGTTGTGGTTTCGCCGTTCGACATCGCCAGCACCAGCTGGAGATCGATCTTCATCGTGGCCATCTTGGTTTCACGGCGAAGCTTGTCGATCGTCTGCGCAAAGAGCTGCGCCTGCGAAGGAGCCAGCCAGAAGGCTTCCTGCATGTGCTTTTTGAAGGCGGCCTCATCCTTCTTCTCCTGAGCCTGCAGTCCCTTGGTGTATTCGATGAAGGCCCGAATGTCGTCGGCATTCTTGATGCCTGCGGACTGGGAGGCAT
>CALDGV010000600.1 GCA_937941745.1 uncultured Prosthecobacter sp.
AGCTGAAGCACTGCCTCGGCAAATTCGGCAGGTTGGTCAGCCAGGAGAATATGACGTCCATTTTCCAGAGCCAGTCCTTCTGCCCCCACATGCGTGGAAACCACGGGCACCTCGGCGGCCAAGGCCTCGAAGATCTTTAGTCGTGTTCCGCCGCCGATTCGCAGCGGCACCACCATCGCGTGAGCGCTGCGCAGGTGTGGGCGCACATCAGCCACTGTGCCGGTGATCTCAATGTTTCTGCCGCTGGAGGCTAGGTCGCGCAAGTCCTGCGGCGGGTTCCTTCCCACCACCAACAACCTGGCCTGCGGCATTCGTCCGACCACGCGGGGCCAGATTTCGGCGGCGAATTGACGCACCGCGTCCGCGTTCGCATACCAGTCCATCGATCCCAGGAACACAACGGTGGGATCTGCGGTTAGTTGCCGGGGGCAGGCGGCAAAATAATCAAGATCAACACCCGTGGGCACATGCCCGCGCACATTGGTCAGATGGTACAAGCTTCTGCATGTGGCGGTGTCTTCCTCGGACACCGTTAGAACGGAGTCAAAACGACCGCTGAACCTTTGTTCAAAGTCACGCATCCTACGCCACTGGGCGGTGAAGTAACTCTTGGGGACGCCACTCAGCTTGGCCGCCCGACGCTCCCAAATCACCGACTCTACATTATGCTGGAACAGCACCCATGGCCTGGGCGGCATTTTTTTGTCCCACGGCAGGCTGGCCGCTGGAAAAAGAAAGTCACACACCACCACATCAAAGGCGTGGTGATCGAGGATGTGGGCCAGTTGGCGGGTCCAGCGGCGGGAACTGAAGCGCTCCACCGCGTAGGGGAGGCTTGAGACAAGATTGAGCATCGCCCCGGCGGCGAAGCGCAGTCTGCCTGGCTTTTGCGAGGCTTTCTTCAGATGGGTCCAGAACGCCCGCGTGGAATAGCTGCTGGAGAGAGCGGCCCCCTCCTGCTGGGCGGCGTCAGCGGTCATGCCCGCAAAGGTGATCTCATGCCGCTCATGCAGCATACGCAGCAGATGGAAAGTCCGCAGGTCGCCTCCACGAGTGAGTGGATGAAGGGGGCTGGTTTTCACCCAAAGGATGCGCATGAAGTCAGGAATGCGGTGCTCTTATCACGATGACAGCCCGCCAGCATGGCATCTTGCGGGCGGGAGATGGTGCCCGAGAAAATGTCATGAGTCGAACAGGGAGGAATTTTGTCCCTGATTAAACGATCATGTGCATTGGTCAAGACTCGTGTCATTTTTATGGCTTGATGTCCTGTGGCGGAAGCCCGAGGGCGTCCATCTCAACAAACTTTTACCCAGCGCATGCTCTTCAACTCGGCGGTGTTCATTTTTGCATTTCTGCCGCTGGCAATGA
>CALDGV010000601.1 GCA_937941745.1 uncultured Prosthecobacter sp.
ATGCGTTCAGGGGTGCCGCGAGAGTTCCGTGTGCCATTCAGAGATCCGCAAAGCCTTCACGATCAGCTCCTTCAGATCCTGACCTCTGGCCCGGACGAACTGCTCAGCAGGTTCGACCTTCTGCATCCTAGCCGGACGGAAACCGAGCGGGAGTTCTGGATGGAAGAGCGGGATCGTCTTACGAAGCTCCGCCCGGTTGTTTTGGATTCAGTGGCATCCCAGGTCGAGCTGTCGCTTATGCCGGTGCAGAGCCCATGAGTCCGTTCATTGCCATCCTCAGTAATATTCATGCCAATCTGCCTGCACTGGAGGCCGTATTGGCCGATATTGAGAGCCAGGGCATTCGCGAGATTCTCTGCCTCGGTGATGTCGTGGGCTATGGTGCCCAGCCGGCGGAATGCATAGATTTGCTGCGTTCCAAGGGCTTCACGGTCATCCTTTTGCGGCGATCATGATGCCTGTGCGGCAAGCGATAATGATCCGCCGAATTTATCTTCCGCGACGCTGGAAGGCATCGCTGGACACGTGCGCGGTTGAGCCCGGAGTACTGCGCCTGGCTCGGTGCACTGCCGCTCCCCTGGCATTGTAGGATTGTGAGGCGGTGCATGCCGCGCTGCCTCATCCAGAGAACTAGGACTGCATCCTTGATCCCGCCGCCGTCCAGTCCGCCATACTCGCCGCTGGCCTACCGATGAAATTCGCCCAGCGTCTCGCGGTGGGGAAATAAGGGCGTCGGAAGACGATTTCAGCATCTTCGTCGCGCTGGTGTTCCATTTGGCTGCGTTCCGGAATTCGGAGGTGCAACTAACTCACACATTCACATCCCCCTCCAAGCCAAGCTCTCGAATAGCGGCACGGGTCTCTTCGAGCTTCTGTTTGGAGACCCCGCCCTCTGGCGAAGCCTCGAATGTCACCTTGAGCTTAACACCTTGGCCTGCGGCGAACTTGGAGACCACCTTGGTATAGAAGTTCATCCACTTTTGTGCGGGCACATTACCTGACCACTCAATGTGGGAAAACAGTTCGGTTTGCGTGAGTTCCGGCTCGGGACCAGGAGCAGGAGTTGGCTGCGGTGTGACTGGCGTTGGTGATACCGCCGTGCCACCTCCTACGGATGCAGGTTCGGTATCATCCTGCGCTGTTGGCACTGTTGGGGCTGTCTTAGCTGCTTGTGCAAGCTTGTAGGCCTCAGCGGTTTCTTTGCGGATGAGGAACACATCATCAGAAATCTCCACTTCATCAGGAAGCAATCCGCCTCCGTAAATGAACGGTGAATATTTGCCGTCCGAGGTCTTGGCAACATAGGCGATCTCACCTGCGCTTACGCCTTTGGCGATGGTGTCTTGAATGGCTGCTGTGCCTCGAATGATTCGCGGGAACTGCGGTGACGCATACATGGCGTCACGCACGGATTTGGTCGGCCATTCGGTGAAGGCGCTAGACCAGTTTTTCAACAATAGGCGAACGGAGATGCCCTTGTCGAAGTCGCCGTCTGTGACCAAACGGTTCAGGATGTTTTCAATGGGACCTCCAGCGGTGGCGCTGGAGTGAACGAGACCGAGGTCCACCTCCCGAAGAGCGTTGTCTTTACCCAGGAGAAGCACATACTTGAAACTACGCCAGATTGCTTCTTTGAGATCACGCTTCGATTTGGCGAGGTTTTCGGCGAGTTGCCGCTTCTGGGTCTCGTCCAACTTCATTTCGTGGGCATCATCGTCGATAGCGGTCCAAGCCAGTAACTTGCGTGCTTCCTCAAGCATGGGCTGGGCACTCTCGGCGATCACCCACACCAAGGCACTCTTGTAGGTCCGGGAGGAGTTGCCGCATTCCTTTGTCATCTTGTCCGCCCACTGAAGCGTGGCTGCACGCTCGGCCATGGTGTGGCTGAGGTCAGCGATGATGAAGGTAATCACCGGACGGTCAGAGATTTGAAGGCTCTTCTCAGGGAAGAACGCACGTTCTACGCCGTCGCGTTGAGGAAATAGTTTTTGAATCTCTTGCTTCACCAACTCCTCAGCCTTGTCACCTTTGACACTCGCTTTCTTGTCGGTGAAGCGCTTGTTCAGGTTCTCCTTGAGGCTGAACTTGTAGTTCGCGTGCTCGACCACGAGGTAATAGCACTTTTCCACCAGAGCTTCGAGTGCCGTCTCGATGTTGCCGAGATCAAGGTCGGGATGGCCGACGGCCATGCGTATCTCAGGGACCGTTGCCTCCGATCTGACCATGCCGCCGTTGGATTCAAAGAACACCACCGTCGCCACTTTCTGGTGCAGGCGTTCGGCTTTGACTACCTCTGTGGATTCTCGGTCCAGGGTGATTGCGTGAGACTCCTTGGTGCCCGCCACATCAGTCGTCACGGCAGTTTCTAGCAAACGACTGCCGAGCTGCTCAAAGACCGCCGCGCGGAAAATTGGGTCGCCGAAGGGAGCGGTGCCGAGGGTCAGCAGAGGATCGGGGTGAGCCTTCTTGTAGGCCGCCGTGTAGGAGTGGGAAACCCAGATGGCGAGCATCCGCAGCACCCCTCGCGTTTGCTGGAACTTGGGAAGAGCGCGCCATTTGCGCTCAAACACCGACAGGACGGAAGGATGAAATGGATAGGATGCCTCGAAATGGGCGCGAGCGTGTTCTGGTGGAATTGAGCCGGGTAGCTGCTGGGCATGATCCGTCATCCACCGTGCATATTCGTGGCAGGCATCTTTAGCTTTCTCTGGCAGGAGCACCTTGCCGTCAGCACCGAGTGCACGGGTATCCCAATCGAAAAGCCGGCGGCGAATGATTTCGCTCGTCTCAGCACCAGCGGTCATCGTCATCGCCTTACCCACGCGGTCCAGCATCTTTGTCAACCGTGTGTAGTCTTCTTGATCTGCCGTGGTCATTTCCAAGTCAAGAGAGGCAGGCACCGAGACTACCAACACGGACTTGTCATTCATTGCGCCGGACAGGTTCATGATGAAGTCGTAGAGCTGATCATTGAGGCCTTCGCGGCGGAAGCGGCTCATGTAGTTCATCAGCTCGTCCATCAGAATGAGACAAGGCTCGTTCTCGGGCACGATCTTGCGGATCACATCGCCTCCAGGGGCGATTCGTTGCTCATCATGCTTCTTCACCAGCTCAAAGGCAGACGCACCACCGAGCTGAAACGCGATCTCGCCCCATGGGGTGAAGCGCTTTGGTTCACCTTCTGCACCTCTGCCTGAGATAGAGTCAAACTCCGTTCCTACAAACACGGCCACATGCGCTTTCGGCACCGTTGTCACTTGGGCCTTCTCGCGGATTTGCTGCATCCCGAGCCATCCATGAGAGGCCGGGCCATGCTTGGCCATGTGGTAGAGCAGCGTGAGGGAGTGGGTCTTACCGCCACCGAAGTTCGTCGCTAGGTTGAAAACTGGAGAGGTATGACTCGTTTCGCCCGACATCCGCCGCACCACTTGGGAGGCGAGATCCAGCAGGTTTGCAGCCAGGAAGGTCTTGGCAAAGAATTTCTCAGGGTCCGTGTAGTCGGCACGGCCTGTGCCATCGCGAACACGATCCAGATGCACGGCGAACTCAGACGCGTCTTGAGATTTCCCCTCGCGCAAGTCTTCGCGGGGTTTGACGACATCATACCAGGGTTTCAGTTTCATAGGATCAATTCAAAAAGACTCAAGGCGGAGAGTGAGAAGCCTCTTCAAGAGAAGGGGAATAGTCAGGGTGATCATGGGCATCAATCTAGGTCGCGCAGCCGGGCTTTAATATCGGAAATGGCTTCTTCCACTTGCTGCAGCTTGGTGCGGTTGTCACTGAGACGGTTCTCCAGAAACTCAATTTTGCTGTCCATCTTGTCTCGGAAGCTATCGGACCACGCCTCGTCACGTTTATCACGAGCCTCGGAAAGCGAGTCTTCATCTCGGTCGATCCACTCTTCGAGTTTACGTTGATGCTCTAGCTTACCCTCCAAAGCATTCTCCAGTCTTGAGCGAGTATGGGCACGACGGGAGGCATAGAAATCATTGCATGCCTTCTTGAAGTCGTCCCACATCTCCTGGTCGTGCTCACGCCCCGCAAAGCCTGCTTCCTTCCAGTCCTGTTGGAGTTCTTTGAATTTCGCAAAGTCATTCTTATCCGTCGGATCCAGCCGTTCCACTTCGCTTAGGATCTCCCGCTTTGCAGACCTCGCTTTTTCAAATTGGGCTTCCTTAGCTTCCCATTGCCGCTTCTTTTCGGCGGAAATGTCTTTCGCCTTATCCCAGAAGGAATTCATGGCATCGCGAAAATCGGACCAGAGAGCATCCTCATGCTCCTTTCCAGCGAAGCCCACCTGCTTCCACTGCGCGTTCAGACCTTTGGCAGTCTCACGGTCCTCGTGGCTCGCTGGATCCAAAGCTTCTGCAGTGCTGATCAATCTTCTTTTTTGCTCACGCTTCACCTGGAACTCCTCTTCACGTTCGGCACGGCGGCTGGCCTGCTCGTCGTTGAAGATGGCCCAGGCTCTTTCCAATTCCTCTCGGACCTTGTTGAGAAACTCATAGGCCTTTGACCGATCACTGCCCGTCATCTGTTCCTTCAGTTCACTGAACAGACGAAATGCCTCACCCATATGACGAGAGCACTGTTTAAGCTGGTCCCTTCTCCGGTCAGCCTCAGTCTTGGGCTTGAAGCCCAGAAGACTATCAATCACTTCTTCGGCGAAGTCGAACATCGCTTCCGCCAGTGTGAAGCCCGTTAGCATCTTCATCACATCTACCAGTCCATCAGGCCATGGCCAGGCACCTCCAGCTTCTTGAAGGATGCTGTTCAGCGCTCGATTGGAATCCCGTTCCCGCTGTTCCATGCGCTCTTCCTTTTCACGGCGGCGGCGCTCCGCTTCTTTTTTGATCGACTCAACGATGTCTTGGAACCGCTGCCAAGCTTCATCCTTTTCCCGTCTTGTAGGATAACGAACCTGCTTAAAATGGCCGCTGATGGCTTTCACACGGCTCCAAGCCTCTGCCCAGAATTCCCCCGTCTTATCGAAGAAGGAAAAACCGTTCACATCCCGGTCCAGGCGGCTAATCAGATCATCGAGCTCATCATAATTCATGGCAGACTCGGAGGTAAAAAGTGACGAATGCTACATTTACAAACCAAGCCCCTTCTTCCTCGCAAGCACACCATCCACCCAGCGCTTCTCATCGCACTTCGGCGGGTAGAGAGCGGAGAGGGCGTTGGCGAGACGCCAGAAACGGGCGTCTTTGCCTGCGCCGTCGTCCACCAGGAAGCGTTTCAGAGCTTCGCTGCGGCTGGCGGCAAAGAGGATCATGCTCTGGTGAATGCGATCCAGTGTTGTGTCGCCGATCTTGGAGACGGTCTTCTCCATCCAGATCTTTTCCGAGACACCTTCCTGCGCCAGTTCGGCGAAGAGGTCAGGCTGCATGTCCTGCTTC
>CALDGV010000602.1 GCA_937941745.1 uncultured Prosthecobacter sp.
GGATGTCTTTTCCAGCTGCTACTACTCCGCTGCGGAGGGACTGCGCTTCATGCTGCCATCGGATCCGCCGTCCATGACGGAGCAGGGCATGATGTGGATGCACCGTTTCCGCACCATTGGTGCGGCGTGGTCGATCGGCACCGAAATCTGGTTTTATCTGCTGGCTCCCTTTCTGGTGCGTCTGCGCTGGTTCTGGCTTGCTGCGCTCTTTCTGCTTTCACTAGCGTGCCGGCTGTGGATTGAGCACTCGCTGGGACGTTATCCCTACTTCTTCTTTCCGGCACAGCTGCTCTTCTTCATCTCAGGCATCTGGGCCTGCCAGCTTTATCGCCGCTGGAATCTTGATGGGCTGGGGGGGCGGCAGCTGACTCTGGCACGCGGACTCCTCGGTCTGAACTGGCTGATCATCATCTTCTATCCCTGGCTGGAGCAGCTTCTGCCGCGGCTGGCGCTTTATCTCTTGGTGGCGATCTGCCTGCCTTGGATGTTTGCCAGCACCAAGGGCAGCCGCTGGGATCGCCTCATTGGTGATGTCTCCTACCCGCTCTATCTCCTTCATCTGCCCGTGCAAAACCTTCTTCAGGGTCATGCCAGTCTGCATGATGGCAGCCTCATCGCCCTCGCTGGCCTTCTTCTGGCGGTAGCGGTCGTCCTCATCATTGAGCGGCCTTTTGAAAAGCTGCGCCGCCAACGGGTGTCACGTGCCGCCCATGTCTCCTTCTCTCCGTCATGACACTTGCACTTCTTGGTGGGTCGCCGGCGTTTGAAACGCCCCTGCATGTCGGGCGGCCGAACATCGGCGACAAGCGCCGCTTCCTCCAGCTGGCAGAGGAGGCTCTCGACCGGCGCTGGTTGTCCAACGACGGCGTTTTGGTCAAGGATTTTGAGGCCAGGCTGCAGCGCCTGCTGGGTGTTCGTCATGTGATTTTGGTGACGAACGCCACCGTCGGCCTGGAACTCGCCTTCCGTTCAGTCATAGGAGACCGCAGAGGCGAGGTCATCGTGCCCAGTTATACCTTTGTGGCCACTGCACATGTGCCGTTGTGGTGTGGCTGCACGCCCGTTTTTGCTGATGTTGATCCACAAACCCATCAACTGACGGCGGCGACGATCGCGCCGCACATCACCAGCCGCACAGTCGCCATCATGCCGGTGCATCTCTGGGGTGCATGCAAGGCTGCACCCGATATCGAGGCTCTTGCTTCCCTGCATGGGCTGCCTGTCATCTGGGATGCTGCTCACGCCTTTCACACGGCCCTTGGTCAGCGCAAGGTGGGAAGTTTTGGAACTGCTGAAGTCTTCAGCTTCCATGCCACGAAGTTCATGAACAGCGGCGAAGGCGGAGCCATCACCACCCAGGATGACGAACTTGCCAGGAAGCTCCGCCTGATGCGCAATTTCGGTTTTGCAGGCTACGACCATGTGGTTTCGCTGGGCACAAACGCCAAGATGAACGAGTTCAGCGCCGCCATGGGGCTGACCTGCCTGGAAAGCCTTCCCGAGATCATCGCCAGGAACCATGCCAACTGGCTGGCATATGACCACCACCTCTCTTCCTTGCCCGGCTTCAAGCTCTACCGCTACGATTCTTCCACGCAGCCAAATTACCAGTATGTGATTGTGGAAGTGGACGAGGCCCGCGCAGGCCTGAGCCGCGATGAATTGGTTGCTGTCCTTCAAGCTGAGAATGTGATGGCGCGGAAGTATTTCTATCCTGGAGCTCATCGCATGGAGCCTCACCTCAGCCAGCAGCCAGACGCTGGCAGGCACCTGCCTCATACTGAGGTTTTGACCCGCACGGTTCTGGCGCTGCCTACCGGCACGGCGGTCGGGGAGGTGGAGATCAGACGCATCGGAGGTCTCATCGCCCTGGCGCTGACGAAGGCTGCGGAGGTGAAGGCTGTCCTGAATACACCACGCTGATGATCAAGTTCTTCGCCGCCCGCCTGCATTCGCTGATGGCACGCCTGCCCTGGCTGGCAGCGCTGTATCTGCGCTCACTGCATCTTCTGGCACCGGGACTTCCCCAGCTTCGCCGACAGCAATGGCTGAATTCTCTCAGCACGGTGGACTGGGGAAGCCCGCGCCTGCCCGCACGCAAGGTCTCCCTGGCCGGAGGAGTGCGGCTCTGGCTGCATCCGCATCAGGGGGAGTTTGACTTTGAGGCGCTGCTGGGCGGAAGCCTTACCTATGAAGAGGAGGTTTTTACCTTTCTCGACAGAATCATTTCCCGTTACGATGCGGTGGTGGACATCGGTGCCAATGTCGGTGTTTTCACCTGCTGGTTCGGCTCCCGCCTGCGCGGCCGGGGCACCGTTTATGCCTTCGAGCCTTCGCGAAAGGTCTTTGGGCGGCTTCTGGAGAATGTGGAGCGCAACGGCCTGGAAAACGTGCGGATTTTCAACTGTGCGGTAGGTCAGGATTCGGGGTTTGCGATCTTCACCGAGCCTGAAGGTCATCTGACGAATGGCTCGCTCGTGGAATCTTTCGCGCGGCAGTTTTCCAGTTCGGTGAAAAAGACTGCCGTGCCTGTGATTGCTGCGGATCGGCTTGCCACGCTGCTGGCGGATCATCAGCGCGTGCTCGTCAAGATCGACACTGAAGGCTATGAAGCCGTCGTTCTGGAAGCCCTGGCCCCCGTGCTGGCAAAGTGGCGGCCAGACCTCGTGGTCGAGGTCCTGCCCGGCTACGAAGAAGCCCTGAACGCGGTTCGTTGCCTGCATGATCTGGGCTACAGGCCAAGTTCGATCACGCCGGAAGGCCCGATTCCATGTGACAAGATCCAGGCGGGCCGGTGGCGGGACTGCTTTCTCAGCGTGGCGGCTGATCCCGGCTGATGGGATGCTCCAAGCACTTTGACGGTTGATCTGATTCCCATGAGGCTGACTGAAATTGAGGCAATCAAGGCTGTTCGCAGCAGAGAGAGCCAGCCGCTGTTCCCGGCACCGGCACAGCTTCTGGCTCCAGATCTGAATCCTGCGCCTGCTGGCATGAAGCAGCGCCTGGCCAGGAAGCTGGCACCCTGGCTGCTGCCGTTTCGTGCCTTTGCTGCAGAGCGTGCCCACGGCCGTTTGCTGCCAGAGGTGACAGGCTGCCATTACGTTGTCGGACATCGCTTTGCCGACGACTGGGCTTGCCGCCGTTTTGCCCTCGCTGCCGGCGGTTGGCAGGGGAAACGGGTGCTGCTGCCAGGCGCGCACTTCAACTCAGGCGAGGCCCGGGACTGGTTTCGCCGCCCGGTCTCGGAGCTCCACCTGCTGGACATCGTGGACTGGACGCCGTCCCTGAACGAGGCCAAGAACCAGGTCCAGGCGCTGTGCCGAGGCAGGTTGTTTTTTCATCATGGAACTCTGGACCGCCTGCCGCTGCCCGACGCCTCCATGGACCTGATGGAGTCCCGTGCCGTGCTGGAGCATGTGGGAAACATGCGCGACACCGCCGCAGAGATGGCGCGTGTGCTCGTTCCTGGCGGCCTAGCACTCCACAGCATCGGCCCGCTCTACTACTGCCACGGCGGCGATCACTGCATCGGGGCCTACGGCCTGGAGCATGGCTACGATCATCTCCTGCTGGATGATGAGGAGTACACCCGCCGCCTGATGGATGAGGCGGCCTTCCAGTCCTTCGGCAGGGAGGCGTCCGATGCCCGCTACTGGGCCATCCAGAAAATCTTTTCCTACCTCAAGCCAGCCGGGTACCTGGAAGCATTTGCACCCTGGTTTGAGTGCCACACCGTTCTGGCAAAGATCAGCGCGGAGGCTCTGGCATTCCGCAAGGCCAGGCCAGAGGCATGGATGAAGCTGCTGGCGACCGGATTGACGGAGGCGGACCTGTTGATCGATGGCCTGACCGTCATTCTGAAAAAAAACTCAGAGCCTTGATGAACGAGCCTGTGGAAGTCTCCGTGGTCGTCAATGCGTTCAACACCGAGCGCTACATCGCCGCGTGCCTGAACTCGATTTTTGCACAGGAGGAGGCTCCTTCCATGGAAGTCATCGTCATGGATGACTGCTCCACGGACGGCACTGAGCAGGTCGTGCGTGGTTTTGATGATCCACGGCTCATTTATCTGCGCAACGAGGTGAACCTGAATGCAGCCGCCTCGGTGAATATTGCCATGGCGAGGGCTCGCGGGCGGTTCATCGCACGCATCGATTCGGATGACGAATACCGGCCGCATTTCCTGAAGCGCACGCTGCCCATCCTGAGCGGCCATCCCGAGGTCGGGCTGGTCTATGGTGATGTGGCTTTCATGGACCAGGACGGCGTGCTCGGCGGCGGCACGGCCCAGGTCGGCAGCCGCCGTGAAGGGCGCCCCTCCATCTCAAGGGAGCTGGTGCCGCTGATGTATGACAACTTCATCCCCGCCGCCACGATGATCGCCCGCCGTGAGGCCTGGGCGGATGTCCTGCCCGTGCCGGCAGGGAGAAACTTTTGTGACTGGTACTGGACGCTGAACATGGCGCGCCGCTGGCCCTTTGCCTTTGTGGACGAAATCCTTTCCAACTATCGCCTGCATCCCGGCAACATGCACAAGGCCATGGTGCGCGAGAAGTATGGTGAAACCATCACCTGGCTGAACCTGGAAGAGATCTTCGCAGCAGAAGACTTCGGGGCGAGCCACGCAAGGCTCAAAGCCGAGGTGTTTGGTGCGCAGAACATGGCCTTGGGGCGGAAGTACTTTGGTTTTGGCATGATGCCGGATGCGCGCCGCTGCCTGATCGCCGCCCTTCGGCATCAGCCGGAATGGCTGGTGCAGCGGCCTGAGGTCCTGCGCCTGCTTCTCGCCTCTCTGCTGCCGCCCCGCTGGTATGCTGCCGCCAAGCATTGCCTGCGCTCCGGCCGTGAAAAAATCGGGGGCTCCTCCTGAAAGCTTCCAGGTCCCACAGTCATTCTATCCTCCGTTTATCCCCCCCGTTGCGTGAGTCTGCTTTTTCAGCGTTTGTCAGTCTATCTGGCCGAATTTTGGTTTTGTCTTTGTTCCGGTTACGCCTTGCGTGACAAGGTGGTTTTGTTGATCGAGACCGCGTCTTTTCATGTCAGGCATCACCGGCCCGGACGCATGATCGAGGCCGTTGTCCGGATCGGCAGCCTCAGGCCTTCCCTGCGGCTGCGCAGCTACGGCGGGGACATGTTCATCTTCCACGAGGTCCTGCGCTGCCGGGTTTATGATTTTCCGTCTGAAAAACTGCCTCAGGCTCCCAGGGTGATCCTGGACCTCGGGGCGAACATCGGCCTCACGACATTGACCCTGGCGGCGCGCTTTCCTGATGCTCACATCGTGTGTGTCGAGCCGCACCCGGAGAATGCCCGGCTGCTCCGTCACAACCTCCGCTGCCTGGAGGGACGGGTCACCATCATTGAGGCAGCGGTTTCGGACCGTTCGGGCATGCTTGAACTCGCCCTGGACGTGGAGCACTACAATGCCAGCCTCGTGCGTCAGAGCGAGCGCTCCGTCCGTGTGAAAGTGCTGACCCCGGAGGATGTGCTGCGCAGGGCCGGGGTTGAGGCCGCAGACCTAGTCAAAATGGACATCGAAGGCACCGAGCATCAACTGCTGGTTGGGAAGCCCGCCTGGCTCAAGCCTGTGCAGGTGCTGCTGGCCGAACTTCACGGCCCCCATCAAAAGGAAATGATCGGCTGGCTGGAGGATGATGGCTTTCATCTGCAGGTGGATGGCGGCCAGGTCCTCGCCTGGCGATGAAACGCCGTTGGTGGATTTGGAATGCTTCTCCCCTCATGAACCTGCTGGAAACCATCGGCACACGAGTCCGCCATCTGCCCAGAATCCGGCGCTTCGATGCTTTCTGGAGGCTTGTGCGTCCCTTTTACGATCGCCTGATCCTGCGCAGTGCGGCTGGTCAGGGCCTGTCCCGCCGCATGAATGGCATGGATGACATTCTCCTTGCCCGCTTCCTTCAGGTCTCCAGCGATGAGTGAACCTGCTGCCCATTTCGACTTGCAGGGGACGGTAGGCATCGTCGTTCCCTGCTACAATGCGGAAAAGACGCTTCCCGAAACGCTGCAATCCATCGCGGCCCAGCCGGCGGCTTGTCTGAGCCGGGTGAGCACTGTGTATCTGGCGGATGATGGCTCCAGCGACGCCACCGCAGACGTGGCTGGTGCTTTTCGAATTCAGGGAGTCAGGATCGAACTGCTGCGGAATGCTGAAAACCTGGGGCAGTGGCAGACCCTCAACAAGGCTGTCGAAAAAGTCCTGCAGGATGGCTGCCGCTGGGTGCTGATCCTGCATGCAGATGATGTCGCCAAGGAAGGCTGGCTTTCGTGCATGCTGGAAAACATGGGCAGCTGCCCACCCAGGGTCATGAGCCTTTCTTCCAGCTGGGAGCAACTGATGCCTGATGGGTCCGTTGTGCCGGGTGAGGATGACCCAGAACGTGCCTTGACGGTCATTGAGGGCAGTCAGGCAAACGTGGCTGGAACCCTCAAGAAGGGATGCTGGTGGCACATCTCAGGCTGCGCCATCCGCACTGAGGTCTTTGAGTCCGCTGGCAGGTTTGATGCCACCTTCCCCTACATTAGTGACCTGGAGTGGCTGATGCGCGTTCTCCACCGTGGCTGGGATGTGGGCTACATTGCAAGACCCCTAATCCTCTACCGCCAGCATGAGGGGAATGTCTCTTCGAGGTCAATGAGGGAAAGCCTGGATGTCAGGGAAGGGCTGCGGCTGGCAGCCAAATACGGTGGGTTGTTGACGCCTGCCGATCTCTGGTGCTGGCACTGGCGGCAGGTGAAGACCTGCCTGCGGCGCGTGCTCCGAAGCTGTCTGCGGAGGGACCTTTTCGCCCTTCGTCATGCCTGCATCATGCTGGGCCGGTCATGGCTGGGCATGATTCAGGTTCTCATGTTATGGGTGCCCTGGGTGCGAATGCAGCACGGGCGGCATGGCGCACCCTGAGATGGTGAGCTTCAAGGAGGGCCGCCCCTCGCCGGTGGGCTGGATTCAACAGTGGTGAAAAAGCTTCTGCACATACCCTTCACCTGGTTCCCCGCTGCCTGCGGCGGCACGGAGGTGTATGTCAAAGCGCTGATGAAGGAACTGGCGGTAGTGGGCTGGGAAAACCAAGTCGTGGTGCCTGCGACAGCATCAGGAGAAGAGCTTCAGGCAGATGGGGTGAAGGTTCATCGCCTGGCTTTCGGGACGGAGGTTTCCCAGGAAGTGATGTGGGGGGCTGGGGATGCGGCTACGGCGGCTGCTTTCGGGGAAATCCTGGGCCGGGAGCGGCCGGACCTGGTGCATTTTCACGCCTTTACTCCGGCGATCTCGGTTCGCTGGCTGGCGGCAGCCAGGGCAATGGGGATTCCCTGCGTTTACACCTACCACACGCCGACCCTGACCTGTCTTCGTGGCACCTTGATGCGCGGGGGGAGCCCTTGCGATGGCGAAATGACACCCTTGCGCTGCTCGGCCTGTGTTCTGCATGGGCATGGCCTCCCTTGGGCCTTTTCCTGGGCGGCGGCAGTCTTTTCGCCTCTTACCTGGGGGCTGAGCCAGCGGGTGCCGTTCCGCATTCTTCCCCTGATCAGACAGCGGCAACAGGCGGCCAGGGAGTGGCTGCAGGGCATGGATTGTGTGGTGGCCCTGTGCGCCTGGGGCGCGCAGGTGCTGCGCAGGAATGGTGTGCCGGAGCAGACTCTGCGCGTGATTCGTCATGGCCTGCCCGTTCAGGCGGCCAGTGCGGCTGTGAAGGCAGCCTCAGCATCCTCTTGGGAGCGTGGACAGAGCCTGAAGCTGGGCTTTCTGGGCAGGCTGGACCCCAACAAGGGGCTGCAGGTGCTGGTCGAATCCCTGAAGGCGCTGCCCACTGGCCTGAAGCTGGAACTGCACTGCCATTTGATCGCAGATGAGGCCGCCAAGGCGGCTATGCCGGAGCTGTGGAGGGCCTTGCAGGCCGATTCTCGCGTGGTGGTGCATCCTCCGGTGCCTTCGGAGCAGGTTGTGGAGGTCATGGCCGGCTACGATGCCGTGGCCGTCCCGTCCGTCTGGCTTGAAACCGGACCGCTGGTCGTCTTGGAGGCCTTTGCAGCCGGAGTTCCCGTGCTGGGTTCGGACCTTGGCGGCATCGCCGAATGGGTTCGTGATGGTGTGAATGGGCTGCTCCTCCCCGCCGGAGATACCGGCGCATGGGCTTCGGCGCTTCGGCGGCTGGTGGAAGACCAGGGCCTCCTCCAGCGGTTGCGTGCGGGTGTCCAGGCCCCTCCTGGCATGGATGAGGTGGCGCGCCGCCAGCATGAAGTGTATTTGGAACTGATTACGAACTGATGCCTGATTCCCCCCCCGATTCGGTGCCTGTCAGTGTCGCCATCCCCGCCTATCAAAATGCGGAACGACTGGGCCAGACACTGCAGTGCATCTGCCAGTGCCAGCCGCTGCCCTCTGAGATCCTCATTCATGCCGACAATGGCTGGGCTCCGCCGTCAGAAATTCTGGCCGGACACCCAGTTCCTGTGCGCGTTGTCACCTCCCCCGTCCAGCGGGGACCTGGAGGCGGGCGGCATGTGCTTTTTCTTCAAGCCGCCTGTGAGATCATTGCCAGCTTTGACGACGATTCCTGGCCGATTGACACGGACTACTTCTCCCGGGCCCTGGCGGTCATGGAGGCTTTTCCCAGGGCGGCGGTGATGTCTCCAGCGGTGTACCTCCGTGAAAAGCCTGTGCAGGCGCCCATGCTTGAGGTTTCAAAGCTGCGTTCCTTTGAAGGCAGCGCATCGATCACGCGAAAATCCCTCTACCTTCAGCTTCCTGGTTATGTGCCGGTGCCTGCTGCGTATGGCGTGGAGGAGGCGGACCTTTGCCTTCAAATCCATGCGGCAGGATTTGAAATCCTGTCCTGCCCCTGGCTGCGCGCCTGGCATGAAAGGCCTTATGCGGACAACCGGCACACTGTGCTCCCCTGGATCCGAAACGAAGTGCTGCTGGCTTACCTGCGCTTTCCCCGCATCGGCCAGCCCTGGGGATGGCTGCGAGCCGTGCGGCATGTGATCAGTCATCGCCGGGAGGTCGGCCTCATGAAGCTGCTTCGGGAGCTGGCCCTGGCCGTTCCATACCTCGCCGTCTATCAAGGCTATGTGCGCCGTTACACCCTGCGGCAGGTGGTCCGTCATCATCTCTGGCAGGAGCAGAGGTTCATTCTGGCTCCCATGATGCAGGGCAGGGGCATCACCCTTCAGGTGCAGCCAGCACCGGCGGCGCGGCGTGTGCTCTTTGTCCAGTACACGAACCCAGGGGGCTACCCGCCTTTGGAGCATGCCTCCCGAATCCTGGCCAGGAATGGATGGGAGGTCGAGTTCTGCGGCACGCGTGGCAGCGGTGCCGCAGCCCTGCAGTTTGCGCCGCATCCCCGGGTGCGGCTGAGGCTGTGGAACTTCCGGCGGCCGGGGCTCGGGCAGAAGTGGCACTACCTCCGGTTCACGCTGTGGTGCGTCTGGCGTGTCCTGCGCTGGCGGCCGCACTGGGTGTATGGCTCTGATGCCCTTTCCACGCCTGCCCTGGCGCTGATTCGCCGTTTTTCCCGAAGCCGGATCCTGTATCACGAGCATGATTCCCCCGTGCCTGATCCTGTCACGGACACGCGCTTTCAGCTCGGCATCCTGCGCACCCGCCTTTCGATCGGTCGTTCAGCGGACGTGGTTGTTCTGCCTAACCAGAAGCGCTTGGAGGCCTTCCTGGCGGAATCCCAGTCCCGCACCGCCGCCTTCTGTGTCTGGAACTGCCCCAGCCTGGATGAAGTGCCTGCCGCACCGCCGTTGAGGGATCATCGAGGCCCGTTGCGGGTGCTCTACCATGGCTCCATCGTGCCGGAAAGGTTCGGCTTTTATGTGCTGGAGGCACTGGCGGCCTGCGGGGTCGATGTCCAGGTCACCCTCATGGGCTATTTCCCCCTGTCGCGGCAGGGCTACAAGGCGGAGTTGATGGCGGCTGCAGCGCGTCTCGGCGTGGAAGACCGTTTTGAATATCTGGGCGCCATCCCTCAGCGTTCCGAGCTGATGCGCCTGGGTGCGAAGTGCCATGTCGGCCTTTGCCTGCTGCGCATTCATGAGGGTGACATCAACATGCAGAACATGTCTGGAGCCTCGAACAAGCCATTCGATTACCTTTCCCAGGGGATCGCCCTCATTGTCCCGCCTGACCCTGGCTGGGAGGAGCTCTATGTAAACACCGGCTGTGCCGTTAGCTGCCCCAGTCATGATGCTGTAAAACTCGCGGAGCTCTTCCGCTGGATGGACTCCCACCGTGAAGAGGTGGCGGAAATGGGTGCCCGTGGTCATGCACGCGTGCTTAATGAATGGCACTACGAAAAGCAGTTCGCGCCGGTGCTCTCACTCATGCAGTCCGAAAGCTCTCGCAAACAGCGCCCATGATTTCAGCCTTTCTCAAAAAGCTCCTAGCCACTCTCTGGTATCGTCCGGGCACGGTTCACCGCATTCTGCTGGGGCCCATGAAGGGCCTGCATTTCAAGTGCAGTGACAACACTGGGCTGGCAGCCTTGTATTCGGGCAATGAAAAGGACAATCAACGTGTCTATGCTGAAGTTGTCCGCCCCGGGGATGTCGTGATCGATGCGGGAGCCAACTGGGGTGTACACTCCCTCTATCTAGCCCTTCTGACCGGGCCTCAAGGCAGGGTACTGGCTTTCGAGCCGCATCCGCAGGTCGTGGAGGAGCTGCGCTGGCATGTGGAAGCAAACGGACTCAGTCAGGTCGTCATTCACGCGCAGGGGCTGCTGGATCGTGCTGGCGCCATCCCCTTCACGCTGGGGGAAAACTCCAAGACCAGTCACGTGGGTTCTGACGGAGGCGCATCAGATGGCCGTGAGATCACTGTGGCCTGCTTGACGCTGGATGAGGTCTTTGAGAAAAGCGGCCTGACCTCGCTAAAGCTGATCAAGGTTGATGTCGAAGGAGCGGAGGCCGCGCTCCTGCGGGGGGCGGAGCGGACCCTTCGGCGTTACAGGCCTCATCTAGTCGTTGAGCTGCACAATCCTGAACAGGACCTGGAGGTGGCGAGGATTTTGTCGGCCTTGGGCTATCATCTGCAGCGTGTGGATGGCACCGCCATCCTGCATCCAGACCGGGCATGGCCCGATCCTCAGGGCGTCTGGGGCACCATTCATGCCATTCCTGAAGCGCCTTGAGTTCGGTGCCTCCGTCGGTCTGGTGGCAGGCGCGAATTCCCCAGGACCTGATCTGCTCCAGTCCATTCAGGCATCCTCCAACCTGCACTTCTGATGAAGCCACGGCTCGCCATTGTTGAAACCCACCCCGTGCAGTACCACGCACCAGTCTGGCGACATGCCTTTGAGCACGGGCATGTCCCGCTAGGGGTGGTTTACGGAGGTGATTTCAGCGTGCGTGGTTACAAGGACCGTGAGTTCGGCACCTCCTTTCAGTGGGAAGCTGACCTGCTGGCAGGCTATCCCAGCCAGGTGCTCCAGCCCGAGGCCCGGGACTATGAAAGCGTGACGGCCGCCGGCCTTGGATCTGCGCTGGAGGCCTTGAAACCTGCTGCGGTGCTCGCTCTGGGCTACCACCATCCTCTGGACAGGGCAGCTTTGCGCTGGGTTGCCAAACGCCGCCTGCCCCTGCTTTTTCGCGGTGAAACCAGCGATCTGCCCCGGCAAAGCCGCTCGTGGTGGAAGGTGCTTCTTCGTGACCTGATGCTCCGCCGTCTCTACCGGCAGTGTTCGGCCTGCCTGTACCTGGGCGAAAGGTCGCGCCAGCACTACCTGCGCCTTGGAGTGCCTGAGGAGAGGCTGGTTCACAGTCCTTACTGCGTTGATACGACGGCCTTCCAGCCGGGTGAAGCTGCACGTGAGTCGCTGCGCGGGCCCACACGCCGGTCCGCCGGAATAGCCGAGGATGCTCTGGTGGTTCTGTTTTCCGGCAAGCTTTCCGCGCGCAAGGGGGTGGAACTGCTTCCTGAGGCACTGAGCCGTCTGCCGCAGGCGCTGCGCCAGAGGGTGCACATGGTTTTTGCAGGCTCTGGTGAACGGCAGGCGGCGCTGGAGGAGGCGTTTGCTGGGAATCAGGGGCTGCGCGTCCACTTCGCCGGCTTCGTCAACCAGTCAGGATTGAGCGCCTGGTATCACGCTGCCGACCTTCTGGTGTTACCAAGCCTGGAAATGGAGACCTGGGGCCTGGTGGTGAACGATGCCCTCCATCATGGGCTGCCCTGCGTGGTCAGTGATGCCGTCGGCTGCGCGCCGGATTTGATCGCCTCCTGGCGCACTGGCGAGGTGGCTGAAACCGGCAGTCATGCCTCGCTGGCCTGTGCGGTCGAACGTTGCCTCTCCTGGAGCCAGCAGGATCCTGCGGTGACCCGGCGTCATTGTCGTGAACTGGCCGACCGCTTCACAGTGGCCCACGCCGCCGCCGGGCTGGAAAAGGCCTGGCACCTCGTCGCTGGCTGAATCCCACATGCCTTCAGAACTGATGCGCCTGCTGATCATCGGTAATCCTGCGCCCACTCATGTCGGGCGGCATTTCCGGAATGCTGCGTTCTCACTAGGCTGGGAAGTTGAAATCCTGGATACTGCCGCTGCGTGGCACGGTCCACGCTGGCTGAGGAGGATTTCGTGGCATCTTTTCGGGCATCGTCCGTTGCATCTTCGATCTTTTGGAAGGGCGGTTGTGAATTGTTGCCAGTCTTTCCGGCCAGACGTGATGCTCAGCACCGGCCTGGCCCCCATGAGCGGTGAGGCGCTTGTGCAGGTGCGGCGGCTGGGGGCAAGTGCGGTGAACTTTCTCACAGATGATCCATGGAACCCCGCGCACCGCGCTCCGTGGTTCATGCGTGCCCTGCCGCACTATCAGCATGTCTTCACGCCACGTCATGCCAACGAGGCTGACCTCAGTGCTCATGGAGTGCAGGGTGTGTCGTACCTGCCTTTTGCGTATGCGCCTGAAGAGCATCGTCCGCCGAAGTCGCTGACTGCAGAGGACATTGGCCGCTGGTCACATCGGGTGGCCTTTATCGGCGGTGCAGATGACGAGCGCCTGGCCCTGGTAAGGACCCTGGTGAAAGCCGGAGTTCCAGTAGCTCTTTGGGGAGGTTACTGGCGTGAGCATCCCGACTTGGTGCCCCATGCGCATGGCCACGCTGATGCAGAGACCTGCCGGAAAATCGTGGCCGCTGCCGGTGCCAACCTTTGCCTAGTCCGCAGGGCCAATCGCGACGGGCATTCGATGCGCAGTTACGAACTGCCTGCGATCGGGGGTGTGCTGCTGGTGGAGGACACTGTTGACCATCGGGCGATGTTTGGGCCGGACCGGGAGGCTGTCTGCTACTTCAAAACCCCGCCCGATTTGATCACGCAGGCCGGATGGCTGCTGGCGTTGGCTCCCGAGGCTCGTGCACGGATGACGAATGCGGCGCGTGGATGCGTCACGGCGCTCCCCGAAACTTATGCCAGCCGTCTGATCGCCATCCGACAAAGCCTCTCCAGGCAGGGCTGATGCTGCCGCGTCCATGACGAAAAACCTCCAGCCTGCCAGAGCCAAGCCATGAGCCAGCCCCTTTCTGTCAGCATGCTTGTTCAGGGGCGTTTTCATGCCTTTGACCTGTCCCGTGCGCTCATTGAGCAAGGGGTGCCAGTCAGGCTTTACACCAACTACCCGGCATTCAAGGCGGTGCAGTTCGGGGTGCCTGCCGCCTCCCTCACCTGCTGCCCGATGCTCGGTCTTGTGCACCGGTACTCCTACCGCTTTGGCCTCGTGGAGCGTTGCGTCGGTCTGGAGCGTCTGCTGCATGAAGGCTTCTCCCGCTGGGCAGCCCGTGGGCTGCGTCGTCATGAGACCGACATCGTTCATGCGTTCACCGGTGTGGCCCTGGAGTCTTATCGGGACCTTGAAGCCCGGGGCCGCCCAGTCCTGCGCCTGCTCACCCGAGGCTCGGCACACATCCGGGATCAGTTCAAAGAGCTCCACCAGGAGTCGAGGCGCGCAGGCACGCCTATAGAAATGCCTTCAGCCTGGATGATGCGCCGCGAGTTGCAGGAGTATCAGGTGGCCCATCACATCGTCACCCTTTCCTCCTATGCCAGGGAAAGCTTCATTCGCCGAGGCTATCCGGCTGAGAAGGTGCTGCGGCTTTCTCTGGGAAGTGACTTCACCCGCTTCCGACCTGCTCGTGATGTGATTGAGAAGAGGCTGGCACGCATACGCAGTGGAAGCCCACTCCAGGTGGTTTATGCAGGAAACATCTCCCTTCAAAAAGGGATTCGCGACATGATCCAGATCGCGAAGGAACTCGCCGGGGTGGTCAAAGTCCGCCTTGTCGGCAACATCACCCCTGATGCGGCATCATTCATGACGGCTTCCGCCGGTCTTTTTGAGCATGTGGAGCGTGTTCCAGAAGCGGAACTGCCGCGCCTTTATGGGGAAGCGGACGTCTTCGTGTTTCCAACCTTGCACGACGGCTTTGCCGCAGTGCTGGCGCAGGCCAAGGCCGCCTGCCTGCCGGTGATCTGCACCCGGAACTGCGCCGGGCCTGACCTCATTGAGGACAATCGGACGGGGTGGGTGCTGCCAGCCCGGAGGCCAGACCAGTTCGCCGAAAAGCTGCGTGCCTATGACCTGGACCGGGCCTCCCTTGCCGCCCATGTGGAGAACCTGTGGCAAATTCAGGAGCGCAGGGACTGGAGCCAGGTGGCGGAGGATTTTGTCCAGATGGCGCACCGGGCCCATGAGACCGCAGTCCGGATGCGCTGATCATGCTGCTGGAACAGTCCTTAGAAACAGTGTAGCAGAGAGCTCCCCTGCGTATCGATCCCAATCATGCTGGAAGACTTCCTCGCCGAACCTAGCAAAGGCAATTTGAATGCCCTGCTCGGCATCTACCTGCTCGCGGTGTTTGCTCTTCTGACGCAGCAGTGGACCTCCCGGCGCGCCGTGGGGCTGCCAACAGCCTACACCTTCTCCTTCTCGATGATGCATGCCATCGGGGCCTTGGTTTATGCCCTGCCCTGGTATTCGCCAAGGTCGGAATACCTCCTGCAGTCCGGGGCTTCTCTGGCCAACACGCACGCTGGCTTTCGCATGGCCTGCTTTGGGTATGTTTTCTTTGTGCTGGGGGTGCTGCTGGCGCCGATGGTTTTCAGCAAGGATCCCGCTCCCAAGGCCTTCTACGCAGACAAACGTATCACCACCAACCTGGCCGGCACCCTGCTCATCATCTCCTTCCTGGCTTTCTTCGCTGCGCCGGTACTTTCGCGCATTCCCAGCATGGGAAGCATGGGCACGGCGGGTGCCTTCATGTCCGTGGTGGCGGTCTTCATCTACTGCCATCGTGCCTACCGGCTGCGGGACACTGGGAGGTTCATCCTCGGCTTGACCTCCACGGTCGGCTTTCCTTTCGTGACCATCATCTTCCTTGGGTTTGCAGGCTATGGTTCGACGGCGGCTTCCATGGTCTGGATGTTCGTGCTGCGCTTTTTCCGTCCGCGCTGGCTTTCCCTGCTCGTCCTGGGGGTCATTCTTTACGGCGGCCTCAGCTTCTATGTGAACTGGATGCGTGAGCGTGAATCCATCCGTTCTTCAGTGTGGGGCGCGCGCTCCATGGAGCACCGGCTGGACCGGCTTTATGATCTGGCCGTGGATTTTGAGCCGCTGGACCTGCACAAGCAACTCCACCTCGAGCTGATCGACAGCCGCCTCAACCAGAATGATCTTTGCGGCAAGGCCTACCGCTACCTGGCCCAGGGCAAGGCGGAGTTTGCGAAAGGCTACACCCTCTGGGTGGCTGCCGTGGCCTGGGTGCCTCGTATCATCTGGCCAGGCAAGCCTGTCACCGGTGGCAGCGGCGGCGTGGTGACTCATTTCACCGGGCAGCGCTTTTCCGAGGGCACCAGCGTGGGAGCTGGAAACGTTCTGGAATTCTATGTTAATTTCGGCTGGTGGGGGCTGATGGTCAGCTTTTTTGCCCTTGGCCTTGCCCTCAGCTGGTTCGACAGGCGCGGGGCCTTCCATTACGAAAGGGGGGATTATTGGACCGCCACCCGCTGGATCCTGCCCGGCCTCGGCCTGATCCAGCCGGGAGGACTGTCTGCAGAAATGACGGGATCCTGCGCCGCCTATGCGGTCTTTGCGTTCATCCTCCACAAGGTTTTCTTTCAGAAGTTTTATGACGTGGGTGATCAGATGGCTGCGGGACGCGGCTCCTATCCTGCTCCTGTGGCCAGGCCGCAGCACCCGGTGAAGCCGCTCCCCGGACCTCGTTATCCAGGCTGCTGAAACGTAGCCCGGGCAAACATTCGCCGTGATCAAATCCATCCATCTCTGGGTCAGCGGTGTCGAGGAGACGGGCGGCATTCAGCATTATTCGTTGTGCTGCATCCGGGCACTGCGGGAGCTGTTTCCCCAGGCCAGGCTCCGCGTGTTCAGCAAGAATGACCTCAAAACGGACCTAGCTGGCGGGTTTCATGGTTTCGGGCGGTGGAGAGGCATGTCTCGAACAATGGCATTTGCCGTTTCGGGCCTTGCCGCCGCGCTCTGGGAACGCCCTGATTTCATCCTCACGACCCACCCGCATTTCATGAAGGCGCTGGCCCCGTTGGCAAAGCTGGGCATTCCCTGCCTCACCGCCGCGCATGGCATCGAGGTCTGGGGCCAGACGCAGGGGGCTTTGGGGAGGGCTCTGCGGAGCGCCACGGGCGTTCTTCCAGTGAGCTTTTTTACCCGTGACGTCCTCCACCGCGAAGCCGGGCTGCCTCTGGCCAGGATGCCTGTGGTGCCGGACACCTTCCGCGAAGACGCATTCCATCCAGGACCGAAGTCCAGAACCCTGCTGGACCGCTACGGCTTGAATGAAAGCCAGCCCGTCATCTTGACGGTTGGACGTCTGTCGGCCCAGGAACGCTACAAAGGCCAGGACCAGGTACTGAAGGCGCTGCCCCAGCTGCTCCACGACCTGCCCGGGATCCGTTATCTGATCGGCGGCCGGGGAGATGATGAGCCCCGCCTGCGTCAGATGGTGGCGGAGTTGAAGCTGGAGGCTCACGTGACCTTCACGGGCTTTATCCCTGAGGCGGAGCTGGCCGACCATTACCGGCTCGCCGACCTTTACGTGATGCCCAGCACTGGGGAGGGCTTTGGGATTGTGTACCTGGAATCGCTCGCCTGTGGCCGACCCTGTCTGGTGGGGGATCGGGATGCCTCGCCTCAGGCGGTTGATGGTGGCCGTTTGGGCTTTGTCGTGCCGCCGCAGGACCCTGATGCCATCGCCCAGGCGATCCGCCGTTTTTTTCTGCGGCAGCATGAGCAGCCCTGGCTGCATGAGCCGGAGGTCTTGCACCAGGAGGTGGTGGCTCTCTACGGTCAGCAGGCCTTCAACTGCAGCCTGTCAGATGCTCTCAGTGCCTTGCTTGGGCCTGCTGTCCTATGATTTGAGTTATGTGCGGCATCGCTGGCGTCCTTCAAAGCACCGGGCCTGTTCAGGCCCTGGAAAGGCATCTGGAGCATTTTCAGCGTGTGCTGCACCACCGCGGACCTGATGACCGCGGCTTGTGGATGAACACCCAGCGGAATGCCGGATTCGCGCATACCCGGCTTTCGATTCTGGACCTCTCTGATGCCGGTCATCAGCCCATGATCTCTGCCGATGGCCGCCGGGTGATCTGCTTCAATGGGGAGATCTACAATTTTCGGGAACTGCGGCAGGATTTGGAGCGGCAGGGAGCTGTGTTTCGCACCCGCTCTGACACAGAAGTGCTGCTGCAATTGCACGCTCATGAGGGAGAGCGCATGGTGGACCGCCTGCGCGGCATGTTTGCCTTCTGCCTTTGGGACGAGGCGGAGCAGACGGCGCTGCTGGCCCGTGACGCCCTCGGCATCAAGCCGCTCTATTATCACGCAGGGCAGGGAAGGCTGGCCTTCGCCTCTGAGTTGCGAGCTCTGGCGGTCAGCGGGCTTTTCAAGCCAACCTTGGATGCAGCCGCCGTGCAGGAATATTTTCAGGCAGGCAGCGTGCCCGAGCCGCTGACCTTGGTGAGTGAGGTGCGCATGCTCGAGGCCGGTCACAGCCTTGTCTGGAGGGCCGGCAGCCATCAAAAAAGGTGTTACTGGCGGCTCGGCTTCGATGCTTCCTGCGAGGGGGATCCCGTGCGGCTCACCCGCGAAGCCCTGCTGGACAGCGTGCAGCATCATTTTGTCAGTGATGTGCCAGTGGGTGTCTTCCTCAGTGGTGGCATCGACTCCACAGCCATCCTGGCCCTGGCCAATGAAACGGGACATCGTGGAATCAGCAGTTTTTCCATCGCTGTGGATGATGAGGCCGCGGATGAGAGCCCCATCGCCAGACGCACGGCCGCTCATTTTGGTTCCGATCATCATGAGCTGCGACTGGATGCCGACCTGGCCCAGAGTCTTTTCGAGCGCTTTCTGCATCACTTGGACCAGCCTAGCATTGACGGGCTGAACACCTTCACGGTCTCCACCCTGGCCAGGGAGCATGGGATGAAGGTGGTTTTGAGCGGCCTGGGCGGGGACGAACTCTTTGGCGGTTATGCCAGCTTCACCAAGGTGCCGCAGATGCTGCGCCTACATCCATGGCTCAGTCAGGTGCCAGGGATCACAGGCCTGCTGCAGCATGGGAAGCCGCAGCATCGCCGCCTCGTGGATTTTCTGCGCAGC
>CALDGV010000603.1 GCA_937941745.1 uncultured Prosthecobacter sp.
ATCAATGCGCTGCGACGATGGTGAGAGCGGGAGGAGCGGGGAGTTAGGCCGTTCGCAAGGGGTGGCGCGGGTCTTCTGCTGCGCGGCCTGCCTCCCGGGGGCTGGCTTTTTTTGAGGCAGATGCCCGGGGGGAAGTGGGGGAAGGCCTAAAAAATGGGTTTTCAGAGGGGGGGTGTGGGGCTATGAACGCGCCCCCTTTTTTCCATGAACGATCACCCCGAAACCCAGTGGCTCTCCCAGTACGTGCTCGGCAATTACGGCCGTTACGACGTGTGGCCGGTGCGCGGTGAGGGGCCCTATGTGTGGGACCGGGATGGGAAGCAGTACCTGGATTTTGCCGGGGGGGTGGCGGTGTGCCCGCTGGGCCATTGCCCGCCGCCGGTGGTGAAGGCGCTGACGGAGCAGGCGAACACGCTGATCCATGTTTCGAACTGGTACTGCATCGACAAGCAGGCGGAGCTGGCCCGGCTGCTGGTGGAGGAGTGCGTGGGCATTCCGGGCAAGTGCTTCTTCTGCAACAGCGGTGCGGAGGCCAATGAGGGCCTGCTGAAGCTGGCGCGGAAGTATGGCCAGGCGACGGGGGGCCGGCATGAGATCATCACGTTCACCGGCTCGTTTCACGGCCGCACCTTCGGGGCGATGACGGCGACGGCGCAGGAGAAGATCCACGGCGGCTTTGGCCCGCTGCCGCCGGGGTTTGTCTATGTGCCTTTCAATGACCTCGAAGCTCTGAAGGCGGCGATCACGGACAAGACGGTGGCGATCCTGGTGGAGCCGGTGCAGGGGGAGAGCGGGGTGAATCCGGTGACGGCGGAGTTTCTGCGCGGCGCCCAGGCGCTGTGCCGGAAGCATGACCTGCTGCTGCTGCTGGACGAGGTGCAGGTGGGCTTTGGCCGCGCGGGTGAGATGGCGGGCTGGCGCGCCATCGTGCCCGGCGATGAGATCCAGCCCGACGGCATCAGCTGGGCGAAGGCGATCGGCAGCGGCTTTCCGCTGGGGTCCTTCTGGCTCAATGACCGCCTGGACCCAAACAAGCTGCTCGGTCCCGGCACGCATGGCACCACTTACGGCGGTTCGCCGCTGGCCTGTGCGGTGGGCCTGGCCACGCTGCGGACGATTTTGGACGAGGATCTTTGCGGCAATGCCCGGGTGCGCGGGGCGGCCATCGCTGCGGCGGGCCGTGCCTGGAACCATCCGCTGCTGAAGGAGGTGCGCCAGCTCGGCCTGTTCATCGGCTGGGAGCTGAACGCGGAGGCCATCGCTGCGAAGTCTGGAGGCAAGATTCCTTCGATCTTCCTGGCGCAGAAGCTCCTGGATGCGGGCATGATGGTCACGCCGGCGGGGCCGAACGTGGTCCGCTGGCTTTCGCCGCTGAACATCACGGAAGCGCACGCGAACGAAGGGCTGGCGACCTTCAAGAGCGTCCTGGATGCCATCGCCACGGATTCGAAGGGATGACGCCTGCCGGCGGCCGCCTTTCCGAGTCCCGGAACCCTGAACTGTTGTGAACCCTGTCCTTTAGCAAGTCCCGCAAACTCCCATGAAGCACCTTCTCTCCATCGAAGAACTTTCCGCCGAGGAAATCGAGAACATCCTGGCCCTGGCAGCGACCCTGAAAAAGGACCGCAAGGCATCGCCGCAGGTGCTGGCGGGGCAGCAGTGGGCGCTGATCTTCACGAAGTCCTCCACCCGCACGCGGGTGAGCTTTGAGGTGGGGGTGCGTGAACTGGGCGGGCAGGTGATGTTCCTTTCGGGGGCAGACATCCAGCTGGGCCGGGGCGAGCCGATCAAGGACACGGCGCGGGTGATGGGCCGGATGATTCATGGCGCGGTGATCCGCACCTTTGCCCAGCAGGACGTGGTGGAGTTTGCCGAGTACAGCGGCATTCCGACGATCAACGCCCTTACGGATGATGAGCATCCCTGCCAGATCCTGGCCGACCTGCAGACGATCAACGAGCGCTTCGGCTCCTGGAAAGGCCGCCGCGTGGCCTTCCTGGGCGATGGCGACTGCAATGTGGCGCGCTCCTGGATCTGGGCGAGTGCGCGGCTGGGCTTTGAGCTGGTGATCGGCGCGCCGAAGCCGTTCCAGCCCGCCGCCGACTTCATGGCGCGGGTGCCGGGAGGCACCGTGACGATCACCGATGATCCGAAAGCCGCCGTGGAGGGCATCGACGCCATCTACACGGATGTGTGGGTCAGCATGGGCAAGGAGGCGGAAGGTGCGGAGCGCATCGAAATCCTGCGTCCCTGGCAGATTGGAGCGGACCTCATGAAGCATGCCCGGAAGGATGCCATCGTGATGCACTGCCTGCCTGCCTACCGCGGCAAGGAGATCACGGAGGAGGTGCTGGAGCAGCATGCGGGCGTGATCTTTGACCAGGCGGAGAACCGCCTGCATGCGCAGAAGGCGGTGATGGTCCGCTGCGTGGCTTGATGGAGCCCCGGCGGCCATGAAAAAGCCTGCATCCGCGGTGGCAGATGCAGGCTGGAAGAGGGGCGGGCAGGATTACTTGGCGATTTCGCAGGTGACCTGGCCGGACTTGTCCATTTCGCCCAGGACGACGGCTCCGGTGCCGACCTTGAGGGCTTTCTTGACGTGCTTGGCATCCATGATCGCCACCCAGCCGATGCCCATGTTGAAGGTGTCCCAGGCATCTTTGGGGTCGGCGTGACGGAGGACCTTCTGCACGACGTCGTTTTTCCAGAAGGGTACCTTGAGGTGGCAGCCGAAACCACGCCTGGTGAAGATGCGCCCGAGGTTTTCCACCAGGCCGCCGCCGGTGATGTGGGCCATGGCGGCAGGCTTGACCTTCGCTTTTTTCAGGCCCCAGCACTGCTCATGATACAGCAGGGTGGGGGTGAGCAGCTGGGCGGCCTCCTTTTTGCTGAGCTTGAGGTTTTCCTTGGCCAGGATGCGGCGCACGAGGCTGAAGCCGTTGGCATGGAAGCCGGCGCTGGGCCAGCCGACGAGGACATCGCCCGCCTTGATTTCCGCAGGATTCATCACGTCGGCCTTCTCGGCTGCGCCGATGGCGAAACCGGAGAGCTCCACCATGCCATCGAGCACCGCGCCGGGCATTTCAGCGGTCTCACCACCGGCCAGGATGCAGTTGCAGGCCTGGAGGTATTCGGACATGCCGGCGATGATGCGGGTGAGCTGGCGCTTCTGGATCTTGTTCACGCCGACGTAGTCGAGGAAGAGGATGGGATCGGCGCCGCAGGTGAGCACGTCGTTCACATTCATGGCGACGAGGTCCTTCCCGGCGTTTTCGAGGAGGTCATACTTGAGCAGCAGCTCCAGCTTGGTGCCCACGCCGTCGCAGCCGGTGAAGATGACCGGGTGCTTGTACTTGCTGAGATCGTAACCGGCCGCGAAAAGGCCAAAGGCGTTGGCGAGCTTGCGCTTCTTCTGCGTGGCCTTCACGAGCGCGCCGATGTCATCGACAAAGGAGGCTGCTTCATGGATATCGACGCCGGCTTGTTTGTAGGTGTGCTTGGACATGGGGAAAACGGATCGCAGGAGATGCGACAGAAGGGTGAGAGTGAAGCGGCAGGCCCGTGATGCAAGCGTGGATGCGGCCGCCGGATCATTCAAAAGTCAGGCGGCATCCTTTCCCAGCAGCAGCACCCTGAAGGAGCGCCCCATCATGCCGGGATGGGTGAGGGAGTGGAACTGCCGCAGAAGGGCCTGCGCGGAGGCATCGGGAGCCCGGCCTTCCAGCGTGGCCAGCCAGGCCAGGCCGAGGCGGCCCAGGTAGCGCCCCTGATGCTCGTAGGCCTCCACCTTCAGCCCGCCTTCCTGGGCGGTTTCGATCAGGCGGGTGAAGTTCACATGCGTCGTCAGATCACACTCGCCGAGGTCTTCGAGCACGCGGTCGTCGGTCTGGTGCTGCCGGTAGCGCCGCAAGGTGCCCTGCGTGCGTTCGGGGGCATGGAGTTCCTCGTGATCCAGGCCATAGTCGGCGATGTAAATCCGGCCTCGGAAGGGGGCCTGGGCCAGGGCTCGCATCCATTCCAGGGCTTCCAGATTGATTTCCGTCGTGTAGCCGGGAGGCAGATGCTCCGGCAGGCGCGCCATTTCAGCGGCGAGAGCCGCCGTCGGCTCACCGGGGCGGAAGCCGAGGACAGGTGAGGTGGAGCCCGGTGCCTCACAAGTCTCGACAAAGAGTTCTTTCCAGCCATCGGCCTCCTTCCTGACCAGGTGCACGGGCATGGCGTCGGGCAGTTCGTTGCAGAGGAAGAGGGCGGGGCGCGCCGGCAGGGCGCTCAGGCTGGGCACCCAGCGCACACGTCCGCTGAAAGCCGCGAGTTTCTCGCGCTGCACGGCCTCGTAACGCGGGTTTGGCTCCACGATCAGGTAGTCAAAGCTGCAGGAGAGCAGGATGTCCTCCGCCAGCTGGCCATCATGAGCCGCCTGCTCGATGATCACAAAATCCTCCGGGCTGCCCTGAAGGCGGTGGGTTTCGCGTGCCAGGTCCGCCAGCAGCCTGCCATAGAGCGGCCCGACGCTGACGGCGGTGAAAAAGTCGCCGCCTCGGCCAATCCGGCGCGGTGCGGGCCCATAATAGCCGTGCTCAGGATGGTAGAGGGCTTCCGCCATCACCTCGGCAAACGACAGCCTGGGGGTGCTTTGGAGGCGCTGAAGCAGGATCTGTTCGATGGCTGGCACGGTGAGGTAAGAAAGTCAGTGGCGGGGCAGGGGAGAAGGGCTAGACTAGCCGCCCTTTCCCTCCGGGCCACCATCTTCCTGCATGTTCGGCATCGACGAATCCCAGCTTCCTCCTTCCTCCAACTGGCGTGGCATGCCTTCCGGCCTGAAGCCCCCGTTCTACCGCCGTGCCTGGTTCAGTGCCCTGGTGGCCCTGGTGCTGCTCGCGGTTGTCTCGCTCCTGGGCGCTTACGCCATCATCGTCACTCCTCTGCGGGAGAAGGCGGAGACCTATGACCTCGACGAGGTGAAGAAGCTGGAGGCCGCCAGCATCATCTACGACCGCAATGGCGATGAACTGAGCCGCATCTACGTGCTCAACCGCACGCCAGTGACGATCAAGGACATCCCGCAGCACTTCATCGACGCCCTCACCTCCCAGGAGGACAGCCGGTTCTTCCAGCACAACGGGGTGGACTACATCGGCCTGATCCGCGCCGTTTACCTCAACCTGAAGGCGGGGGAAGTCACCCAGGGTGCGTCCACCATCACCCAGCAGCTGGCCCGCCAGACCTTCGGGCTCATGGAGCGCAGCTACAAACGCAAGCTCATGGAGGCCTTTGTGGCTCAGCGCATCGAGAAGCAGTATTCCAAGACGGAGATTCTGGAGCTCTACCTGAACCGCATTTTCTTCGGCAAGAATTTCTATGGCATTCAGGCGGCGGCCCAGGGCTACTTTGGCAAGGATGCCAAGGAGCTGAGCCTGCCCGAGGCGGCGACTCTCGCCGGCCTGATCAAGAGCCCGAACAACATCGAGCCCATCAAGCATCCCGAGCGTGCCAAGAAGGAGCGCGATTACGTGCTCGAACGCATGGTGATCGAAAGGCACCTCACCCGTGAGGAGGCCGAACTGGCGCGCATGAAGCCTGTCGTGACCGCGCCGCAGTCCAGCAACCCGCAGCTCAGCTATGCCTACGATGCTGTGCGGCAGGAAGTGGCGGCACGCCTGGGCGAGGAAAAAGCCTCCGTCGGTGGCTTCAAGATCTACACCAGCTTCGACAAGGAGCTGCAGAAGAAGGCGGAAGTGGCGGTCAAGGAGCGGCTGGCTGAAATCGAGAAGCGCCAGGGCTATGAGCACCAGACCTATGAGCAGTTCCGCGCCATCTTCAAAGACTGGCGTGCGCAGGCGGCTGCTTCCAAAGGTGATGTCGCCCTGCCGCCGCGTCCGAAGCCGGAATACCTCCAGGCGGCGGCGCTGGTGATTGACAATCAGGACGGCTCGGTGCTGGCGCTCGTGGGCGGGCGTGACTTTCTGGACAGCCAGTACAACCGGGCGATGGACAGCCTGAGACCGGTGGGCACGGCCTTCATACCCTTTGTGTATGCCTACGGCTTCACGATGCCGAATGTCTTTCCCATGAGCCAGCTTGCGGACGAGCCGCTGGGCAATGACCGCGTCATGATCGGCGGCTTCACCGG
>CALDGV010000604.1 GCA_937941745.1 uncultured Prosthecobacter sp.
GAAGAGTTTCCGCCGTCCACTCCGTTGGTTGCTGAGCGTATTGCTGCCATGCGTTTTCGAGTATGTCCTCCCCTTCGCCGCACTTTGTCGGCGCTTCTGCTCTTGAGTGCAGGCAGTGCTGCTGCCGACAAGGGCCTGCCGATGGCTGAACTGGCTTCCGTTCAAAAGGCGGTTCAGACCCAGCTAGCCTTGGTCCGCCCGGCCGTGGTGGCGATTCGCACCCACGATGGCACGGCCAGCGGAGTGATCATCAACCGCGAAGGGCTCATCCTGACGGCCGCACACGTGGCAGAAAAGCCCGGCAGGGAGCTGCGCGTCGTTTTGGATGATGGGAGCACTGTGAAGGCCTCCACCCTGGGGCTCGACAAGACCACGGATGCTGCCCTGATGCAGATGCATGACACCGACCGCGCCTGGCCGCATGTACCCCTGAGCCGCGAAGTGCTTCAGGCTGTGCCGGGCACCTGGTGCTTTGCCTTGGGCCACCCCGGCGGCTTTGACAAGGAGCGCGGTGTGGTCCTGCGGGTCGGCAAGGTCATCCGGCAGACGGCCAATGCCCTGCAGACCGACTGCGTGCTCATGGGGGGTGACTCCGGCGGCCCACTTTTCAATCTCCAAGGCCAGGTCATCGGCATTCACAGCCAGATCTGGGAGGAGCGTGACCACAACATGCACGTCTCCATGGCTCCCTTTCTCCGCTCCTGGGAGGAGATGCAAAACAGCCTGGTCATCCGCGTCTGGGGCACCGGGAGCGGCGGCTATCTGGGCGCCGCAGTGGATACCACGCACGACGGGCGGGTCGAAATCCTGCGTGTGATCGAAGGCTCACCGGCAGAGCAGGCCGGTCTGATTGCTGGAGACGTTGTCGAAGCCCTGGAAACCCGGTCCATCACCTCGACATCCCAGTTCTCCAACGCGGTGCGAGCCCGTGCAGCAGGTGACGAGATCCTGCTGAAGATTCGCCGCGGCTCTGCTGCACATGAATTGAGGGTGAAACTCTCCCAGAGACCCAAGGAGGACGAAGGATGAGCAAACATCGTTTCCTCATCGGCCTGCTTCTGACCAGCATCGCAGCCTGGGCGGATCCCCGGCCTCAGCTTGCCCTGCAGGAGCGCACAAATGGCACGGACCTTCTGAAAGCGGTGGAGCCGGTGCTGCCGGGAGCCAGGGCTGCAGCCGCACGCATTACAGACGCCAAGGGCAGGCACGTGGCCTCTGCAGTCTGGGTCGGTGCGGACGGCTACTTCCTCACCAAGGCCAGCGAGACTCCGGAGCTCGAGAAAGGCCACATCGAGTGGGGCCAGGAACAGCACGCTGACATCCGGGAAATTCATCGGCTGCCGGCCTTGGATCTGGTGCTGGCCCAGGCCGTGGGAGTCAATGGAGTCACCCCAGCGCGCTTTGACCTAGCCTCTTCCAAGCCTGGCTACGGTCAATGGCTTGCCTCCGCAGTTCAGGGTGGTCGTGAAATCCGCATCGGTGTCATCAGTGCCCAGCCGCGCAAAATTCCCGGACTCGGTGCGGCCATGGGAATCCGGATGGGTGAACAGCCCGCGAAGGGTGGCGTGCTCATTACTGGCATCGCCGAAGATAGCCCGGCAGGCGCCGCCGGGCTGCGTGAAGGAGATGTCCTTCTCATGATTCAGGGCCAGCCAGCCACCGATGTGAAAACGGTGCATGACCTCATCAAAAAGCAGCAGCCAGGCGACCAGTTGGAGGTGCAATACCGCCGCAAGGACCGCACTGCCAAGGCCAGGGTCCGGCTGGCCAGTCGCACGAAGATCATGATGAACTGGGACGGCGAGGACTTTGCCAATGGAGGCATCTCCATCCGCACGGACAATTACGCGAGCGTGCTTCAGCACGACCTGCCGTTGAGCCCGCTCGACATGGGCGGAGCCTTGTTTGACCTCGAGGGCAAAGCGCTCGGCATCAACATCGCCCGTGTGGACCGGGTGACGACCTTCGCCCTTCCCGCCAGCGTCTTTTGGAAGGAGATCGAGCCTCTCATCGAAGCCGACCGCCATCCACCCAAGGCCCTGCGGCCCTGACCGACAGGCCACCTCATTCCTTCAATTTGCTGATCAGGAAGTCCGCGATGGTCTTGTGGGTGATCTCAGGTGCCCCCGGATAAACGAGCTCGCATCGGGCGCCGACTTCGCGGCAGCGCTCTTGAAGCTTCACGCCGTAGTTGGAGGTATGCGTGGGATCCTTCTGCGCCTGACCAAGGGCGGGCGTATCGGTGTAAGCCAGATACACCGGCGGATCATCTGAGGTCACATGCTCCAAGGGGGAATACTTGCGGATCCAGGGCAGCACGGATTCACGCTTTTCCAGAAACTCCGCGAAACGTGTGTCCCGTGATTTGATGTCATTTGGATCCATGAAGCCAAACGCATGGCCACCGTAGCGGCTGTTGGGCGTCCAGGCCTTGAGCTGCTGCGGATCCAGGGAGGTCTGTGCGCCGGAAACCGCCGCGCACCAAAGGCGCGTTGACTCGCGTGCGACAGGATCGCTGCTGGCTGGATCTGCCATGTCATCATGAAAGGCCAGGTAGAGGCTGGAGCAGGCACCTGCACTGCCGCCGCTGGCACCGATGCGTTCCTTGTTGATGTTCCACTCCGATGCCTTGCTGCGGACGAACTGCAGAGCCCGTGCTGCATCCTCCAAAGGCCACTTCACCGGCGGCATCACGCCCGCCTGCTGAGCCTGCCAGGAATAACGATAATTGATGGAGACGACGGAAATGCCCGACTCCAGGCAGGCCTTGAGCTCCTTCACCCCGGCCTTGTCCCCAGCCACCCAGCCGCCGCCATGAATGAAAAAGAGCAGTGGTGTGGGCTTGGCGGAGGTGGCTTTGTAAAAATCGAGCACTTGGCGCTCGTGGCTCCCGTAGGGCACGTTCGCCATCGTTGGTGGACGAGGCGGCGCAGGAGGCGGCTTGATAGCTGGGGCGGATGTCTGGCTAAAAAGGGGCGCAAGACTTGCGGCGAGAGTGCAAAGGGCGACGAAGAGGCGCATGGGAGGGAAAAGGATGGGTGTGATGAGATTACTTCTTCTTTTTCGCAGCCTTCTTTTTGCCAGGCTGCCTGTCCAGCAGGGGCCAGTCGGGATGCGGCGAGCGCATCGACTGCATCAGCCCCTCCGCCCGCGCGACCAGATCAGGCTTCTCCCTGGCCAGGTCCCGTGATTCAGCGAGGTCTGTGGAAAGATCATACAACTCCACAGCCTTGGATGGGCCATTCCGGACAGCCTTCCAGTCGCCAAAGCGCACGGCCTGAAGCGAAGCGCCTTCATGCAGCTCCCAGTAAAAGGCTTCTCGCCGAGGAGCCGCACCACCTTTGAGCAGCGACACGACGGACATGCCGTCATGAGCCGACTTCAGCTCTGCTCCGGCCAGTTCAGCCGCTGTCGGCAGGTAATCCCAAAATGCCCAGGGCTCTTCACAGATGCGCCCGGCAGGCACGTGTCCTGGCCAGCGCGCGATGCCTGCCTGCCTCAACCCACCTTCATAAAGGCTGCGCTTGAAACCACGCAGCTTGCCGCCCATCGCCTGATCGAAAAGTTTTCCCACCTCCGACTTTGGATCGAAGGAGGCGCCATTGTCCCCGGAAAAGATGACCAGGGTCTTTTCATCCACCTTCAACGCTTTCAACAAGTCCAGCAGGCGGCCCACATCACGATCCAGCCTCGTCACCATGGCTGCATAGGTTTTTTGCAGGTCAGTCCAGGGCTTGTCCTTGTAGATGCCCAGATCGTCGATCTCAAACTTACCATGCGGTAAGGTGATGGCGTGATACAGAAAGAAGGGGCCTCCCGCGTGGGCTCTCACCCAGTCCAGCGTGTCCTTGCTGATGAGGTCCATGGCATAGGTTTTGCCGTCCAGTTCCACCCGCTGGTCATTGTTCCAAAGATAGGTTGGAAAGTAGCTGTGGGCGTGGCGCTGGCAGTTGTAGCCGTAAAAGTGGTCAAAACCGAGCTTCAGCGGACTGCCAGAAGTCTCAAATATGCCCATGCCCCACTTGCCCGTGCAGGCAGTGGCATAGCCAGCATTCTTCAGAACCTGAGCGACCGTGACCGTGCCTTGCGGCAGTGGTTTCTGCCCCTCAGGCTGAACCTCACGATTGGCCCGAATCGGGCAGTGGCCCATGTGCAGCCCTGTCATGAGAGAAGAGCGCGATGGCGCGCACACGCTGGTTCCTGAGTACAGCTGCGGGAATAGCGTACCCTCGGCAGCCATCCGGTCCAGATTCGGTGTCTGGATCAGCTTTTGCCCATAGCAACCCAGGTCACCCTGCGCCAGATCATCGCAAAGGATGAAGATGAGGTTGGGCTTTTCGGCAGCCCTGACAGCAAAGGCCCCCAGGAGCAGGAACAGGATGGAAAAACAGACGGAGCAGAGCGGTTTCATGGTCAGCCCGAAGGAACGGACCTGGCCAGCGGTTCTGGCAGACAATGCAGGCCGCCAGGCATCAGCCTTGCTTCTGGAATGCATAGACCTGCGCATGATCGGCGATGCCAAAGCGAGGCCCGACAAATCCCCGACGCAGCAGTTCCCTCCTCAGATAGATCATCACGCCAGCATGAGACACAATGAGAAGGCTGGTGCTCTGGGATTCCACCCTGTCTGCCACATCTCTCACACGCCGCATGAAATCATCACGCATGAGTCGTTGAGAGCCGTGCCCTGTCGCCCAGGCCATCCGGATCATCATGCGCCAGACAATCACTGGCAGGCGAAGTTTTCCCGTTTCAAAAGGAGCGAACTCGACCTCCCGAAGCTCTGGAAGTGTGTGGATGGCTCCTGCAAAGACGGTGCGCGCCGTGGTCTGCGCCCGCTCCAGGTCACTGCACCAGCATTGCAGCCATGCTGAATGATCGAGATCCACTTTTCGGGGCACCACCTGGGCTGAATCGTAGCGTCGGCGCCATTCGAGCAGCTCATGGATTGTCATCCAGCCTCTGGGAAGAGGCTCCGAGACGGGAAAATGCCGCATGAGGCCGACTTGCATGGCTGGGGATCGGGAGGATCGCAGATGACCTTGAACATCCACCTGCTCCTTCCGCCTTTTATTTTCGCCCACGTACCTTCCGAGCAGCCTTTTTGGCTGATTTGACGGCTTTGAAAGGTTGTTCAGCACCTGCCAGCGGGCAGGTGAAAATCTCAAAAGGTCCCGCCGTGGAGCCATCGAACTCCGCTGCGGCATACAAGCCCGCCTTCACAATGTCGGTCACATCCTGATAGTGATCATAAACAGTCTGCATGGCACCGAGAGCGAAATCACGTCCTGAGCCCGCAGCCCAGAAACGATGAAACTGCTGTGCGGTGCGGTAGGAGTAGAGCGCAAAGATGCCGTGTGGATTGGCGATGACTCCGTAGAACTGCGTGGTTTCATATTCCTCCCCCTTGTCCGGAAGGGTGGACATGAAGTACTCGGCTTTCATCCAGTGATGCGCGTGGCGGAAGGTTTCAAAAATGCTCTCCGTGCTGGAGAAGTTCCGCGGCCGCTCTGGGTTGGAAAAGTAGCTGTTCATGACGACCAGGCTTGCCGAGGTGCCAGTGAGGCCGATGTAGCTGTCTCCAACCTTGGCGATTTTGGTCTTGTTGACGACATGATGCGCCTTCTGCCGGACAGAGCCGAGGGAACTCATGGTATCAGCGCCGATGCAGGCGACGCCATTTTTCTGGGCTACGACGATGGTGGACATGGATGAGGCCCGAGTGTGGACCAACTGGCTTTTGAAGCAAGCCCCCAAGGGAGACAACCCCTGGTGGAGGCTCGGTAAATGCTTGCGGGCGGCTCATTGTGACGCAGGAAGGAGCAGCATAGGAGAAACTGCCGTTTCTTGCTCGATCCACATGATTTGGAAAGCCCGCCAACACGTCATCACCTTTCCCCGCCGCCCACTGGTGATGGGCATCGTGAACATCAACGACGACTCTTTCTGTGGTGATGGCACCCTGGATGCCAGCCAGGCGCTTGCCCAGGCTGCCCAGCAGCTAAGGGATGGAGCCGACATCATCGACATCGGCGCGGAAAGTGCCCGCACCAATCGCGGCCCCATCTCTGTCGATGAGGAAGTGGCGCGCCTCATGCCGTTCTTGAAGGCGTGGCCCGGGCTTGTAGAAAGCTTTTCCCAAGGCCCCTGGGACGATCACCAGCTATGGCCGCCGCTGCTCTCGATCAACACCTGGCGCTCCGAGGTTATCCAGGCCGTGCTTCCTCACGGCGGTGACTTGATCAACGACATCAGCGCCCTGCCTGATGACACCAACGCACGCCTTTGCGCCGAACATGGAGCCAGCCTCCTGATCATGCACAGTGTCGGGCAGCCGAAAGTGCCCCACACGCATGTGCACTACGACGACATCTGGAAAACACTGGAACGGTTTTTTGACGAGAAGGTCGCCCTTGCTGCCAACGCCGGCCTTTCCCTGGAGCAGGTGATCCTTGATCCCGGCATCGACTTTGCCAAGCAGCGCGAAGACAACCTGGAGATCTACCGTCACGCAGAACATTTAGGACGATGGGGCAGGCCGGTGCTGCTGCCTGTTTCGCGAAAAACGGTCATCGGGCAGGTGCTCAATCTGCCACAGGCGCTGGACCGGGATGCAGGCACTCTGGCTTGCATCTGCGCAGGCATCAGGCGTGGTTCTCAGATCTTCCGTGTGCATCACGTCAAGGCGGCAGCCCAGGCGGTGAAGGTTCTTTGGGCCGTGCAGTAACCCTGCACAAACCGCAGGGAAGAAGCAGGACAGGGCCGATTGGCCGTGTATGCTTTTCGCATGAAAATTGATGCCATCGCCCGCCTGGAAAGGCATGCCAAACGCCTCGGTGAAATTGCGGCTGTTCTGGGCAAATACGGGCTGGCGGACATGTTCGGCGGCTTTGACTATCCCTGGCTGAACGACCGCCTGCGCAGTGCTGACGGGCAGGCGTTGTCAGGCATTTCGACAGCCGCTCGCGTTCGGCTTGCCCTCACGGAACTCGGTACCACGGCGATCAAGCTAGGCCAGATGCTCAGCACACGTGCTGACCTGATCGGTCCAGAACTCACGGCCGAACTGTCAGAACTGCAGGCCAACGTGCCTGCCGAACCCGCAGAAACAGCCAGGCAGATTTTGCTGAACGACCTCGGCAGCCCTGTCGAAAGTCTGTTTGCGGAGTTTGAGGAGACGCCCCTTGCAGCAGCTTCGATCGCCCAGGTGCATGGAGCAAGGCTGCATGGCGGAGAGCGGGTGGTCGTGAAAATCCGACGCAGTGGGATTGAAGGCCGGGTGAACACGGATCTGGAGATCGTTCAAGTCCTGGCGGAGCTTCTGGAAAAACACTCTCCAGCGCTCCGCCCCTACCAGCCAGTGGCCATCGTGAGACAGTTCCGGCGCACGCTCTTGAGGGAGCTGGACTTCACCTATGAGAAGCGAAATCTGGAGGAGTTTGCGCGCCATTTCGAGGCGGAGCCTCAGGTGCACATTCCACTGGTCTATCCAGAATTGTGCTCTCATCAGATCGTGACCATGGAGCGCCTGAACGGCATCCCCGGCACAGACATCCAGGCGCTGCAAGATTCCGGGGAAGATTTGGCAGAGTTCGCTAGATGCGGAGCCAACATGTACCTGGAGATGGTCTTCCGGGACGGATTCTATCATGCTGATCCTCATCCCGGAAACCTCATGCTTCTGCCGGGCAGTGTCGTCGGAGTCATCGACTGCGGCCAGGTGGGACGCATTGACGACGAACTTCGTGATGAAGTGGAGGCGCTGCTGCTTGCCATCGTTGAAAATGATTCCGGTCAGGTCACGGAACAGGTTCTCCGCCTCGGTGCCGTGCCTTCGGACTGCCCGCGCGAGCGTCTGCGTTCTGATTTGGACGACTTCATGGCAGATTACGTCGGGCACCCGCTGCGCGAAATCAATGTCGGCCAGGCCTTGTCTTCCCTGATCGAAATCATCCGCCGCTATCACATCACGCTTCCACCGCCTCTCGCA
>CALDGV010000605.1 GCA_937941745.1 uncultured Prosthecobacter sp.
CGTGGCCACTTCATCGGCGGCGCGGGTTTTTTCCTGGGCCGCCAGAATGGTCCAGGAAAGGTTTTTCACGCGTGCGGCCAGGGCGGCGCGGAACTGTTCCAGCCCCAGTTCGGCGAGTTCGATGTCCTTTTGGGCGATCGCCTTGCGCAGGGAGAGACGGCCCGGCCATTCAAAGGTCTGGGTGAGCTGCACTGCCCAGGTCGGTCCATCGGTCAGGTCGTTGGTCGCGAGGTCGCGCACCCGCCAGTTGCCCACACCGGTCATCAGGTCGGGGTTCTTGATCTCGCCCGCCTTGATCTTGCCACCCTTGGCGGCGTCCACCTGGGCTTCGTAGTAGCGGAGTTCGGGATGAGTGGCCAGAGCCTTTTGAATCAAGGACTGGACGGTGAAGGGGTCGGCAAAGACGGAGGAGGTCAGCAGGCAGAAGGCCAGTAGGGAGGTTTTCATGAGCAGAAGAAACAGGGGGTTAGTGAGGTGCAGATGCGCAATACAGCCCGCCCCTTGATTGCTGGGTGCGGGGGTGAAGAAAGGTGTCTGCCGGCAGTCAGCAGACGGGCTGAGGGATCAACACCTCAGAATCGTCCTCGAAGCCTTGACTTGAAGGCCGTCTGTCCACACGCAGCCCTGCTGCCGTGAGGGCATGATTTTGGTCGTGAAGGCCGAGCAGGGCCGGAAATCTGACAGAACCCAGCGGGCAGTCAGCAGCACCATCGACGGGTCACTCGGCGCGATGCGGCGTGAGTGGACGGAAGCCTGCTCCACGGAGCGGAGGCGGAAGAAATGGTCCGGCTTGTCCAGTTCAGCGGGCTGCGCAGCATCCAGGTCGGGGTTCAGCCATTCCTTCAGCAGGCTGCTGATCGGGGCCGAGTGCCCGAGCACCACGCTCATTTCTCCATGATGGGAGGAGCACTGCTTCAGGGTGTGATCCCCGGTGACTCCGGCCACGGCCATGATCAGCAGGGGCCCAAATGCATGCGAAGAAAGCAGCCACACCAGCAGAAGCCAGACATGCACGAGACGCGAGGGCGTCGTGCAGGGCTGGCTTGGAAAGGCGGGGTGCATGGGAAAAAGCGGCCCGGTTCAACGCTTCAGGTCGCGCCGGTCCTTCGAGGTTTTTTCCTGTCGGGACTCAGGCTGCGGGGGCTTCGAGCTCCAGGCGGGGGAAGAGAGGCACCGGAGTACCGAGCTGATGACCGTCGGCCAGCAGCCCCCATTTCAGATCGCTGAAGACGAAGCCTTCTGGCAGGTTCCAGCCGATCTGTTCGCGGGCCACCTTCATGGCCGTGGGCAGGATGGGGTCCAGAAGCACGGTCACATGCGTCAGCGCCTCCGCCAGATGGTAGAGGACGCTGTCCAGCCGGGCGGCCTGAGCGGGGTCTTTGGCCAGTGAGAAGGGTTTCGTGCTGTCCACAAAGGCATTCGCGTGGCTGACGATCTTCCAGGCGGCGGCGATGCCCTCGTGAATGGCCCAGGAATTCATGTTTTCCAGGTAGGAGGGCACGGCTTCGGCCACGGTCTGGCGCAGCGCCTGGTTTTCCGCGTCATCGTAACCTCCGGGCGTGAGCTTCCCGGCACGGTACTTCTGCGCCATGTTGATGCTGCGGTTCAGCAGGTTCCCGAGGCCGCCGGCGAGCTCCTTGTTGTAGCTCATGATGATGCGCTCCTCGTTGAAATCACTGTCCTGCCCGGTGGCGATGTCGCGCATGAGGTAGTAGCGCAGGCCATCGGGCGTAAAGGTGGTGGAGAGCTGGTCCGGGTCGATCACGTTGCCGAGGCTCTTGCTCATCTTGGCACCCTTCACATTCCACCAGCCATGCACCACGAGCTTTGGGATCTGCTCGTCGGGGAAGCCGAGGGCGTGCAGCATGATCGGCCAGTAAACCGCGTGCGGTGGCACCAGGATGTCCTTGCCGATGATCTCCGCATCTGCAGGCCACAGCTTTTCAAAGCTCGGCAGGCCGGTGTTGCCCACCTCGTCAGCCAGATAACCGGCAAAGCTGATGTAGTTCGTCAGAGCATCGAACCAGACGTAGTTCACGAACTTCTCATCAAACGGCAGGGGAATGCCCCAGCTCAGGCGTTCCAGCGGGCGGGAGATGCAGAGGTCCTGCGAATCCCCCTCCAGGGCGTTGAGCACGTCCTTGGCGCGGTTCGCGGGGAAAATGAAGTCGGGGTGGCTCTGGATGTAGCCTTTCAGCCACTCCACATGCTCGCTGAGCTTGAAGTACCAGTTCTCCTCCTGGAGTTCGACGACCTCGCCCCATTCTTCGCCGAACACTCCATCCGGGCCGCGCTCCTTGTCCGTCAGGAACTGCTCCTGGCGCACGCTGTAAAAGCCCGTGTGGCTCTTTTTGTAGAGCTGCCCGGCATCATGCAGCTTCTGGAGAATGGCCTGCACCACCTTCTTGTGGCGCTCGTCAGTCGTCGCGGCCCAGCCGTCAAAGCGCACGTTCAGCTTTTCCCAGAGGGCGGTGAAGTGCTGTGTGACCTCGTCCACAAACTGCTGCGGTGTCAGCCCGGCCTTCTCAGCACTTTTCTGCACCTTCTGGCCATGCTGGTCCACGCCGGTGAGGAAGTACACCTCGCGCCCGTTCCGCCGCTGGAAGCGCGCCATGACATCGGCGAGCACTTTTTCATAGGCATGGCCGATGTGGGGCCTGCCGTTGGTGTAGTCGATGGCGGTGGTGATGTAGTAGGGCTTCACGGGGAAAGGGCTCGGCGGCGTGCACGAGGGCCGAGTGTGTAGTTTTGAGTGCCTTCCCGTGCAAGCGCCCATCCAGTCTCACGCCGAGGCAGCCTCGAGCGCGGCATAGTCGATGGTGCGCAGGCGGTCCTTGCGTGCACCCATGCGGGGCACGCAGTCCAGCAGGGCCTGGGTGTAGGGGTGCTGGGGCTGGCTCAGGATCTGTTCGATGGGGCCGGTCTCCACGATCCGTCCGCGGAACATCACCGCCACGCGGTCGGCCACCTCCCGGATGATGCCGAGATTGTGGGTGATGAGGATCAGGCTCATGTCCAGGTCCCGGCGCAGGCTGGCCAGCAGCTCCATGATCTGCTTCTGGATGGTCACATCGAGCGCCGTGGTCGGTTCGTCAGCGATGAGGAGCTTGGGATGGCAGCAGAGGGCCATGGCGATCATCACCCGCTGCTTCATGCCGCCGCTGAGTTCGTGCGGGTAGGCCCGCAGCCGTTTCTCCGGCTCGGTGATGCCCACTTTGTTCAGCCAGCGCAGGATCTCCGCATCGCGGTCCTTCACTTCGGGCCGGTGCAGGGACAGTGCCTCGCCAATCTGGGTGCGGACTGTCAGCACGGGGTTGAGCGAGGTGGTGGGCTCCTGGAACACGTAAGCCACTTCCTTGCCACGCACCTTGCGCAGGTCCTTTTCCGCCATTTTCAGCACTTCATGGCCTGCGATCCGCATCTCGGTGGCGGTGATCTGCGCCTGTGGCTCAGGCAAAAGCCGTGCAAGGGCCAGCGCGGTGGCGCTTTTGCCGCTGCCGCTTTCCCCCACGATGGCGATGGATTCGCCCTGGGCTAGGTCGAGGCTGATGCCTTTCACGGCTTCGTTAGGCGTGGTGCCATGGCGGCGGAAGGCGATCTTCAGGTCGCGGATGCGCAGGAGCGGGGTTTCAGCCATGGGCAGGAGCGGCGGGGGAGGGTTTCAAACGCGGTTGGATGATGTGACCCAGCACCCACAATGACAAGGCGCAAAGCGTGGGCTTCCAAGCCACCACCAGCACGGGCAGCGGTGGTGCCAGGACCTGCTCTGAATCCAGTTCAGGCAGCAGTTTTTGCGAGAAAAGCAGGACGACTGTCCAGGCGGCCGCCTTCAGCAGGGCTCCCGCCAGCCTGCGCAGGCCATCGCCCCAGCCAGAAAGCGTGTCCAGCCGCCAGCGGGCAGGGAAAGGCAGGGCCGCCACCAGGCAAACCATCGTGCCCATCACGCTCCAGACGGCGGCAGCGCGCCCTGCCGGGTCGGGTTGGCGGAAAGCTTGCAGCACCAGGGAGCCCACACCTTCGAGGGCCAGGGCTTCCTCCAGAGGAATCAACAGCGCCAGGGCCAGGAATCCAAAACCGAGCCAGCCCCACCTTCGGCGGTGTGGATCGGCTTCCAGATGCAGGCTCAGCGCCTGACCGGCCAGAGGCACAGAGGCGAGCGCCACGGCGGGCGTCCACGTCCAGATCCAGCGTGCCCATGCCTCCAGGGGTGCCGCCGACGGCATCGGCTCTTCACCCGTGGGCATCAGGGACCAGACCGGATGCTCCAGCACTCCAACCCAGAATCCCAGGAAGCCCCACACGAGGCACAGCACGGGAAAAAACGCCACGGTTTTGCCCAGCCAGAAGCCGGCATGGCGGAGCGGCCCGGGGAAAAACATGGCCAGCGTGCCTGCCAGACAAAAGCTGACCCCGCCCGCGACCAGCACCTCCAGCCCGCTCGCAAGGCTGCGGTCCCACGGGGCCCGATCCCAGCCCGAGCGCCATGCCTCGGCATCTCCTCCGGCGGCCTGCCAGGCCATGAATGCTCCGGCGGGCAGCATCAGCCCCGCCGCCAGCAGACGGCGGCAGAGATCCTGTTTCCAGTGGGTGGCGGCCTGCTTCATGGTGGGGAGAGCATGCGCAGCTTCACTTCGGGGCGGCCTTGAACCTGCAGGGCTGGCAGCAGTTCCTGCAAGGTCACCCCCTGGGTGGCATCCAGCCTGGGCAGGCCTGGGAAGCGGGATTCGCGGACAGCGATCTCCGCCAGATCCGTGAAAAGCGGCAGGGCTGGCTGGAGCTCGCGCAGCCGCTTCTCCACCTCCGCCGCGCGCTCAGGCACCCTGGCGGGGTCAAATTCGGCCACCAAGGCCTCCAGCAGCAGGTCGAGCTTGGGATCGCGCAGCTGGCTCACGTTGGGACCCAGCCCGCCGCTCTGCCCAGAATGCCAGAAAGGCAGCACGTCCCAGCCTGGGGAAAGCTCTCCACCAATGACGGCCGCATCAAAACGGCCGCTCTGCAGCTCCATCAGGTAGCTCTGCGCCGGCACCTCCACGATTTCTGCCCGTGCGCCGATCTCCAGCCACTGGCTGGCGATGGCCTGTGCCAGCCGCAGGCGGTCCACATTGCCATCTGGAATCACAAAGCGCAGTGTCAGCTCCTCCTGGCCACGGCGCAGGCGCCCGCCCACATCGCGCAGCCACCCGGCTTCGGCCAGCAGGCGCAGGGCTTCACTGATCCTGGCGGGAGGCACCTGCGGGGTGGTGGAAAACCAGAATCCCGGTGGGAAGAAACTGTCGTAGCTGCGGCCCAGGCCGCCTGGCATGGCCCGGCGCAGGCCCTCACGATCCAAGGCCATTCCCAGGGCCTGGCGTACCTTCAGATCACCCGTCAGAGCGCCTGAAGTCTGCCAAACGAGCATGATCTGATGCCGTGCAGGCGAGCTAAGCTTCTTCAGTTGCGGCGTGGATTCCAGCAACGTGCGGGTGGAGCCTTGCAGCCAGGCAATGTCGAAGGAGCCCGTGGCTAGACCTATGCGTGTCTGCATGGGCGAGATGGCACCGAGGATCTGAATTTTGCCAGCGGGCCCGCTGCTGTGGTCCTGGCGTCGTTCCAGCCAGAAGCGGCTGCCTTCCCTCCGGCTGAGCTTCCAGGCACCGGCCCCTGGAGGGGACTGCTGCTCAAAATCCATCGTGTGCTTTTTCAGCCAGCTTTGTGGCAGGATGGGCAGCGTCGTCCAAGCCGGGAGGGCAGGGCTGTAGGCCTTCCGATAGGTCACGCGAACGATGCCTGGCTCGGGGGCTGCGATGGACTGGATTTGGCGGAAGGCATCCCGGCCCGGCAGCGGCGCCGGGCGCGGCATCACCTCCTCCAGGGTGGCGCGCACATCGGCGGCGCTCACGGGGCTGCCGTCCGGCCAGCGCAGGTCCGGCTTCAGGCGGAAATCCAGCACCGGCTCCAGCAGCGCCGTCACCTCGCCCACAGGCGTGATTTCCGGTACAGGATGATGCCGCGGTGCCAGCCACTCCAGCAGCGCCTGCTGAGCCTGCAGGCCGCTGCGGGAGGTCACGATCTCACACGTGCCGTCGTCATCAAACCAGAGCCGTTTGGTGCTCGGTGCGTGCAGGGGATGCTCCGCAAAGCTTTGCAGGGACAGCCGCGCACTGCGCGGTGCCGCGATGCGCATGAACGTCAAGTTTTGCGGCCTGCTGGCCGCCAGCACTTCCCGCACCTCATCGGCCACGGCCGCTCCCGGCCGCAGGAAGCGCACGACCAGCGCCTCCCCCTGGGTGACCACCGACTCCAGGTCCCATGAGGCGCGCTTTTCCACCGGCTGATCCCGCAGCTCCTGGGCGGCGGCCCGGGCTGCCTCGGCGGAATCAAACCAGCACGTCATGTCCTGCCGCCATTGCCACTGCTCCGCCAGCGCCGTCGCTAGCCGGCCCTCACGATCAATGCGGATCAGCGGTTCGTGGATGAGCTCCAGGATCTGGCGCTCGGCCTCACTGCAGGGCAGATAAGGATTCAGCACCGTCGGAGCGCCGGGCACCAGCATCACCACCTCGTCCCCCGCATTCCGGGAGCTGTGAGCCGCCTGCCATGCCGCCCAGCCCCCGATGGCTGTCGCCATCAGGGTCACGCCGGAATAAAGCAGCCGCATCCATGCCATGAAGCCTTAACGCTACGTGCAAACCCCTTTCTTGGCCAACACCCAGGTCAACTTCGCCGGTTTTTCCCGCAGCAAGCCGCCTCGGGCGTGCTTCGTTCCCACCTGCATGAAACCACGTCTCATCCTTGTCGCCGTCCTGCTTGGCTTCACCTGCCTTGCCATCATGAGGGCGGAGGAGCGTAAAAAGCTCGCGCTCTCCACCGACGTGAACACGGCGGTCATCCCCATGCTCAAGCTCGAGAAGGACGGCTACAACTGGGAGAAGCGTCATGAGGACATCATGCGCCTCAAGACAGCCATCGATCCTGAAATCGTGCTCATCGGCGATTCCATCACCCATTTCTGGGGTGGGCAGCCGGACGGCGGCCGCATGGGAAACCGCGGCAAGGAAAGCTGGCAGAGCCTTTTCGGCGCACGCCATGTCTTGAACCTCGGCTTTGGCTGGGACCGCACGCAGAACGTGCTCAAGCGCCTGGAACTCGGTGAGCTCGACGGCCTCAAGCCCAAGGCCATCGTCATTCACATCGGCACAAACAACACCGCCCAGACGGAAAACTGCCGTTCCAACACTCCCGAGGAAATCGTCGCCGGCATCAGCGCCATCGTCGAGCAGTGCCAGAAAAGGTGCCCCGGTGCGAAAATCATCCTCATGGCCATCTTCCCCCGCGGAAAAATGCCCGACCACCCAAAGCGGGCCGAACTGGCGCGCATCAACACGCTTCTGGCGGCTGCCCAGAAGGACAAGCCCGGAGTCACCTGGCTCGACATCACGAACCGATGGCTCCAGCCCGACGGCACCATCTCCACCGACATCATGCCGGACTCCCTGCACCCCAGCGACAAAGGCTATGGCATCTGGGCCGAGGCTCTGCGCCCACTGCTGCCGTAGGTGGGCTCACTCCAGCGTGATCCCATGCCAGTAGGCGAACTCCCAGGTCCAGCCGTTGGCATGCGCTTCGAGGCGCAGGGTGATGTCCTGGCCCTTCCACTTCGCCAAATCGACCTCCACGGTCTTCCAGCGTGGCTTTTCGTGGTCCACCGTCACCGCCTTGACCTCTTGACCATTGACCACGGCCTTGACGATCCAATCACCACGATCATCCGCCGCCACGCTGAACTTCAGCTTGGTCTTCTCGACCTTCATCTGGCGTTCCAGGCTCGCGGGTGTCTTCTTTTCGGTGAACGGATGCATGAGCAGCACGTTCGTTTTGCCGTGGTATTCGGCCAGTTTGACCGGTGTACGCTCAAAATCAGGCGCGGAGACCTTCCAGTCGGGATTCCACAAGCTCACGCTTTCCCAGTCAATGGCACGCCAGTTGGTGCCTTTGGGCTTGGAGGTCGTTTCGGGCACTTCGACGCCTTGGATGAGCAGTTTCTTCTTTTCGGGCGTGAGCGGGCCTTCTTCCGGTGGAGCGAGGATGTACCAGATGAGGTCGCGGAAG
>CALDGV010000606.1 GCA_937941745.1 uncultured Prosthecobacter sp.
GCCCTTCAGTTGAAGGAGCTGGGGGTGAAAAACATCTCCGCAGTCATATCGCTGGCCCAAAGCACGGAAATCGTGACCATGCTGGTGCTCTCCGGCGTGCTGGCACGTTTCCGTCTGAAGTGGGTTTTCCTGTCAGGCATCTTCATCTGCGTACTCCGCTATGCCATGAACGCGGCCGACACGCTTCCTTGGATCATTACAGGCACGACCCTGCATGGCTTTGCATTCACTCTCTACTTCATCACCACTCAGATCTACCTCGAAGAGCGCATTGATCCCCGGTGGCGCGTGCGTGCCCAGGCATTGCTCGCTCTTTTGATGAGCGGGGTGGGCAACCTTGCAGGTTACCTCGGTGGCGGCTGGTGGCATCAGGCCTGCCTGATGGAGGGACGCACCAACTGGTCGCGCTTTTGGTGGGGGGAGACAGCACTCACCGTAGCGGTCTTTCTGTTCTTTGCGATCGCTTACCGGGGACGTCGTTCACAAGCGTGAGGCACTCTTTGCCAAGAAGGGCCAGAGCCGAAAAGTTTGACATTCGGGGGGATTGGATGCCCTAGATGGCCCCCCGCCGCCCTTTCGTTCGTTCTTTTTTATCATGTCCAAGACCCTCATCATTGCCGAAAAGCCCAGCGTCGCCGCCGATCTAGCCCGCGCGCTGGCCAAAGCTCCCGGCATGACGGCCTTCAAGAAGGAGAAAGATTGGTATGAAAACGAGACTCACATCATCTCCAGCGCCGTCGGCCATTTGATTGAGCTGGCAATGCCCGAAGTGAATGGGAAGAAAATCGGCTGGGGCTGGACCCATCTTCCCATCATGCCGAAGGAGTTTGAGCTTCGGCCCATCGAGGACAGCGCCGACCGCTTCAAGGTGCTGAAAAAGCTCATGAACCGGAAGGATGTGACCCAGCTCGTCAATGCATGCGACGCTGGACGTGAAGGCGAGCTGATCTTCCGCTATATTGTTGAAGCGGCTGGCGCTAAAAAGCCTGTTCAGCGCCTCTGGATGCAGTCCATGACGCAGGGTGCAATCCTGGATGCCTTCAAAAAACTCCGCACGGAACAGGAGATGCAGCCGCTGGCCGATGCCGCGAAATGTCGCAGCGAATCCGACTGGCTCGTCGGCATTAACGCCACACGCGCCCTGACCGCCTTGAATTCCCGGCATGGTGGCTTCCGCCTCACTCCGGCAGGGCGTGTTCAGACACCGACGCTGACCATCCTCGCGAAACGCGAGCGCGAAATCCAGGCGTTCGTTCCCCGCACCTATTACGAAGTTCACGCTCATTTTGAAGTTTCAGCCGGGCGCTATGAAGGCCGGTGGCTGGATGAAGGGTTCATCAAGGATGAACAGGACGAACACAAGAAAGCTGAGCGCCTCTGGGACTTGGCCAAGGCTCAGGAGATCGTAGCCAGGTGCATCGGCAAGACTGGAAAGATCGAGCAAGTGACCAAGCCGGTGAAGCAGATCGCTCCACAGCTTTACGACCTCACCAGCCTTCAGCGCGAGGCCAGCAATCGCTTTGGCTTTTCTGCCCGCCGCACGCTTCAAATCGCCCAGGCGCTTTACGAGAAATACAAAGTCCTCACTTATCCGCGAACGGATTCCCGCTACCTGCCCGAAGACTATCTCGGCACGGTGATCAGCACGTTGAAGACTTTCGCCTCACATGATGATCGCAGACAGGATGCTCTGCCTGCCGACCTGGGCAGGCACGCTGCCACAGCCCTCGACAACAAGTGGGTTCGCCCGACACGGCGTGTGTTCGATACCAGCAAGGTGAGCGATCACTTTGCCATCATCCCGACCGGCCAGATTCCTCCCAAGGAGCTGCCAGAAGCCGAACAAAAGCTTTTCGACATGGTGGTGCGACGCTTTGTCGCCGCATTCTATCCACCGGCCGAGTTTGAGGAAACCACCCGCATCACCCGAGTAGCTGAAGACGCCTTCAGAAGCGTCGGCAAGGTTCTCATGGAAGCAGGCTGGCTGGCAGTTTACGGCAAAAAAGCGGCTGAAGAAGCTTCAGCAGAAGGCCAGGAACAGGCCAAACTGCTGGTGCCAGCCAAAGACGGCGACACCGCCTCGACTTTGGATGCGAAGGTGGAAGAACTGCAAACCAAGCCACCGGCCCGGTTCAATGAAGCAACCTTGCTCCGAACGATGGAGACAGCAGGCAGACTGGTGGACGACGAAGAGCTTGCCGAAGCCATGAGTGAACGTGGCCTGGGCACGCCAGCCACACGTGCGGCCATCATTGAAGGCTTGATCAGTGACAAGTACATCGAACGCGTGGGTCGTGACATCGCCGTGACCACCAAAGGCCTGGCGCTGATCGACCAGATCAGTGAGATCGGCATCGAAGCCCTGAGCTCTCCTGAACTTACCGGCCAGTGGGAATACAAGTTGCGCCAGATGGAGCACCATCAGCTCGACCGGAACACCTTCATGAGGGACATTCGGAACCTCACCACCGATGTGGTGGAGAAAACTCGGTCCTATCAAAAGTCTGCCAAAGAACGTGTTTACCCGGATTTTGAAGCCGTCTGCGGGCTATGCGGCCACCACGGATTCAAACAGACTGAAGATTACTACGCCTGCAAAAACGACGAATGCAGTGTGCGCGTCTTCAAGATCATCGCAGGCCTGGAACTGAGCGACAGCCAAGTGCGCGAGCTCTTGGAGAAAAAATTCCTCCCGCCGACAGAAGGCTTCCGCAGCCGCCTGGGCAAAGAGTTCACAGCAGGACTCGAGATCAAGGAAACCGGCAAGGTTGCCTTCGTGTTTCCGAATGGCAGCAACGACCCAGACGCGCCACCCCCTTTCGACTTCGAGAATGCCGCTCCTGTCTGCGCCTGTCCTGTCTGCGCCAAAAAGAAGCGCCAGGGACAGATTTACGAAACACCCCAAAACTACATCTGTGATGTAGCAGCCAAGGACGCCAAGGCCTGCAATGCCCGCCTGCCCAAGCAGCTCTGCAAAAAAGACATCAGTGTGCTGAATGCGATCAAGTTCTTCACCGAAGGCAAGACAGACCTCATTGAAGGGATGATCTCCAAAAAAGGCAGGCCGTTCAGCTCCTACCTTCTGTGCAAGCCCGGCGAAAAACGCCTGCTTGGATGGGAGTTCCCACCTCGCGAGCCTCGGCCTAAAGCAGCTCCCAAGGCCAAGGGCAAATTCGCCAAGAAAGCCGACCCGGAAGAAGGCTGAGCAGCCCAAACTCTGCGACAGAAAACGTCCCTCGACCTTCGCAACCACCAGCTCACCACGGCTCGGTTGGAAAACTCACAGGAAATTCCACTCAACATGTCGCTTGTTTCCGCTTTCAGACGACGCTCGTAATCCTCAGCAAATCTCCTCACAACTATGACATTCCTTCTGATCATCGGTGCCATGCTGCTCGCCCTCTACGCCCAGTGGAAGGTCAGCTCCAACTACAACCGTTACTCCCAGGTGCCCGCCAGCTCCGGCTACACAGGCGCTGAGATCGCCCAGAGAATTCTCGACCTGAACGG
>CALDGV010000607.1 GCA_937941745.1 uncultured Prosthecobacter sp.
CACCGAGCGTGGAGCCCTCTTTCACTTCACCCTTCCCGTGCTTCAGAAAGTGTCATGAACAACACCCCTACTATCGCCCTCGTGGATGATGAACCCGACGTTCTGCGGGCGATCAAACGCCTGCTGGATGGTGCCGGATTCATGGTGCGCACCTACGTCTCAGCGGAGGAGCTGCTTTCTGCACCAGACCTGGCTGAGATCGACACGCTTTTGCTCGATGTTTCGATGCCCGGCATCGGGGGGCTTCAGCTCCAGGAGCGGCTGAACGAACTTGGCTCCCAGGTGCCGCTTATCTTCCTCACTGGCCGTGGAGACATTCCCATGACGGTGCGTGCCATGAAAGGAGGGGCGGTGGACTTCCTGACGAAGCCTGTGGACCGCGCCGAACTGATGGAAGCCCTGCGCGCGGCTTTGACCGAACGCGCTCAGCGCCGGGCCCGGGAGGTGGAGCTGGCCTATGAGCGCGCCCGGCTGGAACTCCTGACCCCACGGGAGCTGGAGGTCCTGCGCCACGTCATCACCGGAAAGCTCAACAAGCAGATAGCCGCCGACCTCGGCACCAGTGAACAGACGATCAAGGTTCATCGAATGCACATCACGGAGAAAATGGGCATGAACTCTGTGGCGGAGCTGGTCCATGCCGCCGCGCGGCTGGGCCTCACACCTTGTTCAGGTTAGTGCCGATTTTGGTGCAAAAAGGCCTGTTTCCCTGGGGAAATGCGTAGCCTGCTGAAGCATTGAACGATCGTTCAATGGCTCGATGGAGTAACCCCGGCAGATTGCAGCCAGCCAACCGGGTTATGAAAACTACATTAGCATCTATGAGAGGGGGAATGGGAGCCATCAGTCGCCCCCTCGGACAAATCAGCCTCATTGGGCTTCTTTTTCTTACATCCATCCCTGCGTTCGCTCAGACAGAAGAGGTGTTTGAGCAAAAGCTCTCCAATGTGCTGCAGCAGGAAGAAGAGGAGCAGCATCAGGCGCTGTTGATCGGCCTGGCCCGCGCCATCGCCCAGAAGCAGCCTGCGGTGGGCATTGCTTTGCTGCCACGGATTTCTCGGGCTGCGGACATAAACCTCTTCATCTCCACCCTCATGCGCGTCTGGGGCCGTCAGAATCCGGAGGAAGCCCTGGCTGCCTGTCAGAAGGTGACCGAAGGCGAGCGCCGGACGACAGCCTATTCGGCAGCCCTGGAGGGCTGGGCGGCTCAAAAGCCCGAGGAAGCGGGTCAATGGGCGGTCAAAAACCTTTACGGAACCTACCGTCGGGCCGCCATGGCCAGGATTGGCAGGGTGTGGGCGCAGAGGGCTCCGCAGGAGGCCGCCGAATGGGCTCTGGCGCAGTCCCATGAAGTGGACCGGATTTTCATTCTCACAGACGCCCTGGAGGCCTGGGCTGAGGTTCACCCCATCAAGGCGGCCGAATGGGTCATGACACGGCCTCCCGGAAGCCGCCGGGATCTGGCGCTGTCCAAGGTCCTTTTTGCCTGGGCGGAAAAGGATGCCAAGGCCGCTGTGGAATGGGGGGTGGCCCAGCAGGAGCAAAATTGGCTGCTGCCCCGTGTCGTGGCCAAATGGGGCCGCCAGGATCCTGCCGCTGCGACTGCCTGGCTGGAAAAACAGAGCAATGAGATGCTGGCCCGGGATGCCCGTCACGCCATGGCCAGCGAATGGGCCACCTTCAACCCTGTGGCCGCCTTTCAGTGGGCGCAGAATCACATGAAGGGCGAGGCCCGCTTCGCCGCCATCAGCTCGGTCATGGAAGCCTGGGCCTCAGATTATCCTCAGGATGCACTCGCCAGCGCCCGCAAGCTGACCCTTCAGGCAGATCGTCTCGGTGCCTTGGAGGTGGTCTTTGATGCCTGGGCCCGTGTGGACCTGGAAGCCTTCCGTGCCTGGGCGGAAAACCAAAGTCCCAGTCTCGATCGGGACATCGCCATCGAATACGTGGCCAACATCGTCGTCGTCACCGAACCTACGGATGCCATGAACCTTGTCCTCACCATGCAGAACAAGGCGCGTCTGCAGGAATGCCTGAGCCGCTACCTGGAAGACTGGAAGCAGCATGAAGCCGCCGCTGCGGAGCGCTGGCTGAAGCAGCATCCCACCGCTGCCCAGTATCTGAGGAAGTGACCCACCTGCAGGTGCCCATTCAGGCTCCCAGCAGCGCCACGGCCACCGAGTCCACCAGGGGCTTGCCGGTCCGGGTCAGGCGGATGTGATCCTCGTGCACCGTCAGCAGGCCCTCTTCCGCCAGGATGCGCACCATGCGCTGCTCCGGCTCCCGCACCAGGGCCAGCGGCAGACCGCGGGCAGTGCGCAGCTCCAGGCCGAAGCGTTCCGTGCGCCGTTGCTCCTCACTCAGATGTTCCGCAGGTTCGGCCGCTGACTCGCCTGCCTTGAGGCGTTCCAGATACTGCCGGGTGTCTGCCACGTTCTTCCAGCGGCGGCCTTCCGCCGTGGAGAAAGCTCCTGGCCCCAGCCCCAGGTAGTCCGCCCCCAGCCAGTAGGCTTCGTTGTGCCGCGAGCGATGGCCCGGACGCGCATAATTGCTGATTTCGTAGTGCTCAAAGCCCGCCTTCTCCAGCCGGTCCAGCGCCGCCAGGAAGAATTCGGCGTCCCGCTCCTCCTCCACGCGGTAGCGCCCGGCCTTCAGCCGCTCAAAGAACTCGGTGTCCTCCTCATAGTTGAGGTTGTAGGCGGAAAGATGGTCCGGCCCCAGCGCCACGGTGCGCTCCACCGTCTGCATCCAGGTTTCCAGGCTCTGGCCAGGGATGGCAAACATCAGGTCCATGTTCACGCTGGGGAAGCCCGCGCCGCGCAGGAGGTGAAAGGTCTCCTCCGCGTCGGCCGGGGCATGGTCGCGGCCCAGGGTCTGCAGTGTGGCCTCATCCCAGGCCTGGATGCCCAGGCTGATGCGGTCGATCCCATGGCCGCGCATCATCTGCGCCTTGGAGGCGGTGATCGTCCGCGGGTTCACCTCGCAGGTGAACTCCTGCACCGCCGAGAGATCCAGGCACTCCGCCAGCCCTGCCAGCAGCCGGTCCAGATGCCCCTCGCTCAGCGCGGTCGGCGTGCCACCTCCCAGATACACCGTTTCCAGCGCCAGATCCCAGTGCTCCCTGGCCTGCCGTGCCTCCGCCAGCACAGCGTCCACAAACTCCCCCAGCGGCAGATTGCCCGGGGTATGCTTGTAGAAACTGCAATAGGGGCAGACGCGATGACAAAATGGGATGTGCAGATAGAGATGGCGCATCCATCCTACCATCGGGAGCCTCAGCCAGGGTGCATCCGGTTTGTCAGAAGCCGGTTCACTCCTCTTCCCGGTCCTCGCACGAATGCAAAACTCCGTCAAAATTGAGTTAGCCCTTCTCTGAACTTCCTTTTTCTCTTCGGTTGCATCTTGAATTTCCATAATTTACGTTAATTTTACAACAACCGCCGTATGTCCGCCCCTTCCCAAGCCAAACCCGTGATCTCCGCCCCTGGGCCGGCCACGGGGAACCTGCTGGAAAGGCTGGAAGCCCGCCGCACGGAGCGTCGGCAGCATCATTTCTCCCCCCACCGCTGGGTACTGGTCTCCATCCTGGGTGACCTGATCATGATCGCCTTTGCGGCGCACCTCTCCTACTGGCTGCGCTTCCACTCCCTGTTCCGTGGCTTCGGAAACTGGATGGACATGGAGCTGCGCCAGTACACCGGCCACATGGCCCTCGGCACGCTCTCCCTGCTGCTCGCCCTTGGCTGGCAGGGCATCTACCACCGCAATGTCCTCCTGCGGAACCGCTGGATCGCCTCGCGCATCAGTCGTGCGGTGCTCATCTGGACGCTCTGCTTCCTCTCCTTTTCCCTCGCCTTCCGTCTCCAGCCCGAGATTTCCCGCGTTTACGTCGCGCTGAACGGCGCCTGTGCTCTTCTTCTCCTGCTCGGCTGGCGCTACCTCTTTGATTCCTTCCTCCACAGCCCTGGCCGCATCGGCACCCTCCAGCAGCGCACCCTCTTTGTCGGCTGGAACGAGGATGCCCAGCGCCTCTACCGGACCCTCAGCGAGGACCGCGCCCACGCCTTCGACCTCGTCGGCTGGGTGGATGCCTCCGGCTGGCGCGAAAGCCGCACACCTTCGCCCGAAGACATCCCTTTCCTCGGCTACGTCGAGGACATCCAGCGCGTCATTGCCCGCCATGAGGTGGACATGGTCGTCGTCGCCGATGTTCCGCGCGAGCAGATGGTCGAGCTCGCCAACCTCTGCGAGCGCGAGCTCATCCAGTTCAAGCTCGCCCCCTCCGTCTTCCGCATCTTCGTCTCCGGCCTCTCCCTGGAAACCATTGCCGGCACCCCCGTGCTTGGCGTCAACCGCCTGCCGCTCGACAGCACCCTCAACGTCCTGCTCAAGCGCACCATGGACATCGTCGGCGCCCTTGTCGGCCTCTTCATCAGCGCCCCCCTCATCGCCGTCTTTGGCGCCATGGTCTATCTGGAGTCGCCCGGCCCCATCTTCTACCGCCAGCGCCGCTGGGGCATGAACGGCGTCCCCTTCGACATCATCAAAATCCGCTCCATGAAGCTCAATGCCGAGGCCGGCAAAGGCGCCCAGTGGTGCGTGCAGGATGATCCGCGCCGCCTCCGCGTCGGCGCCTTCATGCGGAAGTGGAACATCGATGAAATCCCGCAGTTCTGGAACGTCCTGAAGGGGGAGATGAGCCTCGTCGGCCCCCGGCCCGAGCGCCCCGAGCTCATCTCCGGCTTCAAGCACCAGATCCCCCACTACAACGCCCGCCATGCCGCCAAGCCCGGCATGACCGGCTGGGCCCAGATCAAGGGACTGCGCGGCGACACCGACCTTTCCGAGCGCATCAAGTGCGACCTCTGGTATCTCGAAAACTGGAGCCTTCTCCTCGATTTCCAGATCATGTTACTCACCTTCTTCAAGAGGGACAACGCCTACTGAGCCGCGCCTCCCCGCCCGCGC
>CALDGV010000608.1 GCA_937941745.1 uncultured Prosthecobacter sp.
AAGCACCAGCAGGAAGACGATTGTCAGCTCCGCCTTCGAGGATCAAGCGACCACCACCCATTGTGGTGCCGCCGGAGTAGGTGGCCACTCCTGAGACACCACTAAGGATCAGAGTACCTGAGGATGTGCCATTGCTGTTCAAAGCCAAAGGCCCGACGCCGCTCAGCGCACCGGACACATTCAGCACAGATGTGCTGTCAGTGATGTTCCATGCCTGGGCTTGAGCTAGCGCCACGTTTGCGCTGATGCTGACATTGGGTGCTCCAGTGAGCATCGTCAGTCCGGAACCATCAACCGTGTTGCCCAGGGTCAGCGTGTTCGTACCACCGGATGAACCAATCGAAATGGCAGTCCCTCCAGAGTGGAACAGCAGCTCCTGGATCGTAAGGTTGGCCCCCAGCGTGGTAGCGAAGTTGCCTGCACCTGTGGCGCTAAAGTGAACAATCGAACCGCTGTCTGGAGGCACCAGGGCATCCACTCCACCGCCCGAGGAGTCATCCCAGTTGGTCGGGGAGCCAGCCCCGGAAGTCAGGGACGCTGACCATACTCCCGAGGCGATTCCCGTCAGATCACCACGCCACCAAACATCCGCAGCAGCAGCCTGTGCGGAAGGTGTCAGCACCCACTGCTCGCCGCTGCCCGCAGTGACCTGGGTGAGTGCATAAGTAAAGCTGCCTCCGTTGAAGACCACAGGGTTGAAATTGAAAGCGCCAGTGCCGAAGAGAGCATTGTCGTCAGCCGCATGGATCAGCACGTAAGGCTGGCCGGCATTGGGCGTATTGTTGACATAAACCGCAGTGGTCAGGGTCCCATTGATCTTCAAGGACTGGCCGGATCCCAGGTTCAGGCGGGTGTTAAAGCCTCCATCAAGAGCAAAACCGAGTGTCGCCCCAGTGCTGCTGCCGACAGTCATGACATCGCCACTGCCCGAGAAATTGTAGATGGAGTGCGTTGAGGAACTGGTGCCGCGCAGGGAGAACTCAGTGCCATCAGCCAAGGAGAGACTGGTCAGCGTGCTGCTGGGCCCAACAAAACCATCGAAGAACAGCTTCCCTCCAGTGACGGAGACGTTACCCGCCATCGTGGCGGCTCGACCGATCACCAACTCTCCAGATCCCGACTTGATCAAATGAAGATTGTTCTGGTTCGCTCCTGCACCACCCAGAGCACCGTCAAAGGTTGTATTGCCAGACTGATTGACGGTCAGCGTCGAAAATGAGGCATTGCCCCCCACGATGGCATTGGCCGTGCCTGTGCCGACACTGCCCAGGGCGCTCACAGTCTGACTCGTTGTTCCTGCAGCATCGCCAAGTTGAAGAATGCCGGAAAGGATTCCTGCCCCCAACGAAAGCCCTCCTGAGCCAAGCCGGTTGCTGGCACCTCCCACAGCGATCAGCAACCCGTCCTGAATGTCCGTGCCTCCAGTGTAGGTGTTCGTTCCGTCCATCTTGAGAGTTCCATTGCTGGACTTGACCAGCATCGCTGCACCCCCATTGAACTCGGCAAGGTTTTTCAGTGTGCCGCTTTCAATGACGACTCCATCCAAAGCACCGGCACCAGCGCCACCAAGAGTGAAACCACCCATATCGAGAACGGTGCTCGCACCGCTGAGCAGGAAGTTGGCAGTATCAATGCCAGCGCCTCCACCTTTCAGAATGCTGCCACTCATCGTGACTGAAGCTCCCCCCGTGATGTTCAAGTTCGCCACAGCAACACCTGCCGCAGCCACGGTTGTAGCCATGGTGACAGAACCGGAAGTGACGGTGCCACCAGCGATGTTGAAGGTGCTTGTGGTGCCTCCTGCAGTATTACGGGAGGAGAGGTTCAAGCTGGCCATCGACAACGTTCCCTGATCAAAGGAAAAGACGTTGGTCATGGCACCCACTCGCGCAGCTTGAGTACCAATATTGACGGCCCCCAAGTTCAAAACAGCATGATGACCGCTCACGTCAAAAGTGTTGGCCGCACCTGCTCCCGTGGTCGACGTGCCAGTGCCCATGTTAAACGCGGCAGGCCCGGCTCCCGTCGTGTCATTTAAAATGAGGCTGCCTGATGCGCCATTGAAGGTGATCGAACCAGCATCACGCGAACCGGTTCCGATGTTC
>CALDGV010000609.1 GCA_937941745.1 uncultured Prosthecobacter sp.
TTCTACAAGTACACCGGCCCGCTCGATGAGGAGAGCGGCGAGGCGATGGCGGATGTGGTCGATCCTGATGGCATCCACGGCGAGGGCATGCGCACCTACAATCATCACATGGCCGGCGGTGAATGGGTGACGGTGACGGAGGACATGGCGACGTATGAGGTCGTCGGCGATTTCACCGGCTCGCAGATGGCCGCGGTGGATGTGGAGGCTCCGGTGGGGCTCATCGACCATGTCAGCGAAGGCAAGATCAACACCGACTACGCCGCCCGCACGGTGGTGGTGGAGGGTGCGCTGCCTTTCACCGCCGTGCAGGAGGGCGCTCTGCCTCCTGGCATGACTTTTGACGAGGTCACGGGCGTGCTCGACGGCACACCGACGGCCAGCGGCAGCTTCCAGTTCAAAGTGACCGCGAGTGATGGCGTGAATCCAGATGTGTCGAAGAACTACACGCTCACCGTGGCCGCCGCGGGCGCTCCTGCGCCTCCAGCGAGCCTGCTCGACACCACCGTGCTGCCAGTGGGCGCGGGCACGACGACGGGCGATGGCTCGTATGCCATCGGCGCGAATGCCACGGCCACCGCGACGCCGAATGCGGGCTTCGCCTTCCTCAATTGGACCGACAACGGCACCATCGTGAGCACGAACGCGAGCTACACGCTGGCGATGGATGTGAATCACTCGCTCGTGGCGAATTTCGTGCCCGTCTTTACCGTGACGACGAGCGCCGCTCCCATCGCTGGCGGCACGACGACCGGTGACGGCAGCTACAACGGCGGCGCGAATGTCACCGTCGTGGCCACCCCGAATGCAGGCTACGCTTTCACGAACTGGACCGAAGGCGGCCTCGTCGTGAGCAGCAGCGCGACTTTCACCTTCGCCGCCGCGTCGGATCGCGATCTCGTGGCGAATTTCACGCTCGGCACGAGCTACACGATCACCACCGCCTCCGCGCCGTTGGCCGGTGGCAGCACGTCCGGCGGTGCCAGCTATGCGAGCGGCGCGAGTGTGACCGTGACGGCCACGCCAAACGCGGGCTATAACTTCGTGAACTGGACCGAAAGCGGCACGCAGGTGAGTGCGAATGCGAGCTACAACTTCAATGCGGCTGCAAATCGCACGCTCGTGGCAAACTTCGCCGTGATCGGCGGTGTCACGCGCACCATTTCGACCGTGGCATCGCCGCTGCTGGGCGGCACGACGAGCGGCGGCGGCGTGGTGGCGGATGGATCGAGCGTCACCGTCGTGGCGACGGCGAATCCGGGCTACATCTTCTCCAAATGGAAGCAGGGCGGCACGAATGTGAGCAGCAGCGCCAGCTACACCTTCACCGCCACGGCAGACCGCACGCTCACGGCCACGTTCATCAAAGTTTATTACGTCACCGCCACTCCAGCACCCTCCGTGGGCGGCACTACGGAGATGGATAGCACGAGCTACAAGCTCGATGAAAATGCCCGCGCCATTGCCACCCCGAATGCTGGCTACCAGTTCGTGAACTGGACCGAAAACGGCACGGTCGTGAGCACCGCGAATCCGTATAACTTCAATGTCACCGGCGATCGCGATCTCGTGGCAAACTTCTCCGTCATCGGCGGCGTCACCATCACGGCGAGTGCGGCTCCGGCGGCTGGCGGCAGTGTCACCGGCGCGGGCAGCTACCTCAATGGCAACAGCGTGAACCTGGTCGCGGTGCCAAACGCTGGCTACAGCTTCGCGAACTGGACCGAAGGCGGTGCGGTGGTGAGCAGCAGCGCCACCTACACCTTCAACGCGAGCGTGAACCGCACGCTGGTGGCCAATTTCACCGCGGGGAACACGATCACTGCCACCGCCACGCCAATCAGCGGCGGCAGCGTGATCGGCGGCGGCACCTTCGCACCAGGAACGAGCGTCACACTCACCGCGACGGCGAATCCGGGCTACAGCTTCATCAACTGGACCGATGCGCTCGGCATCGAGGTGAGCGTGGACGCGGCCTACACCTTCACACCGACCACGAGCGGCATCTTCACCGCGAATTTCTCCGCGCCTCCGCTCGGGCTGCGGTTTGACTTCGACACCGCCACGCCGGTGCCCGCGCTGAATGCGCCGCTGCCGCCCACCCAGTTGCTCGCGGGCTACACGGCCAGCTTCAGCGAGTCCGCGGCCTCCTCCTTTAAAATCACGACGGAAACGGCCAGCGGCCGCGTGCTGTCGAATTTCACCGGAAACTACCTCGAAGGCATCGCGGACAATGGCGTGCTGACCATCCAGTTTGATCAGCCAGTCACCGGTGTGAGCCTCGACTTTGCCACCGTGGAGGCGCTGAACGTGCCTGTGGCCTCGAATCTGCAAATCAGCGCCTACAACAGCACCACTGGCGCACTCGTCGGCACCGGCATCGCGCATGGCACGGTGACCGCGGGCGATACGCTGCCGGTCGGCTCGCTTGAGTTCAACTCGGCCACCGCTTTCGATCAAATCGTGCTGCAACTGCCCGATGTGCCCGTGGGAGCCGTGCGCTTCCTCGTCGATAACATCCTCATCAGCCCCGGAGCCAGCACCGGCGGCAGCATGCTGCTCGTGAACCCGAACTGGAACATCACGATCACCGATTTCGGCTACTCCGACTTCCTGCTCGACAACACACCTGGCTTTGAAGGCCGCGAGTACCTCAGCGGCGAGTGGGGCAGCGCCGTGGCCTACACGCGCAGCAATGGCAACCATGTCTCACCAACGTGGATGGAGCCGAATTTCCTGTATCCTGACTGGAAAACGAATTCCGACTTCAGCGTGGTGCAGGGCATCCACCTCGTCGGCACAAACCTCGACGGCCTGCCAATCGCCGAGTCGATCATCGCGAACAACGATCTGCAGATCACGCTGCGATTTGAGATGGTCGATACCGTCACCGGCACGCCCATGGGCGTGCGACCAGCCAACGAAGGCGGCGCGGGTCTCTCCGTGAACAGCAACCGCTATGTGATGAACCAGACCTTCACCGTGAAAAACATCAGCGGCGGCCAGGTCACGAATGTGCAGCTCTTCCACCTGCTGCACGGCTTCATCTCGCAGCGCGGCCAGTATGACAGCCGCAGCTACGCAGGGAAGCTCCCGCAGTATCAATACGACACCACCATGAGCGGCGTCGATGCCGGCGCGGCAGGCGGACAAAGCTCCAGCATCGGCCTAGAGGACTTGATCGGCTTCCACTCCAAGATCGCCCCCAGCGCCTTCGAGATCGGCCACTACGGCATCGAGGGGAATGGCATCGACGACCATACGCTCGGTAAGCCAAGCGATGGTGTGCATCTATCCATCGAGGACAATTGGGAAAACGCGCCTTATCTCGGCCGCAAAAATCGCGACAGCTTTGCTCCGGCGAATCGCTGGATCTCTGGAGCGCAGCGTTGGGAGCTCGGCAGCATCGCCGATGGTCAGAGCGTGAGCTTTGACATTGTCCTCAGCCTGCTCACCGGCACGAAAGTGGTCACGGATAATGGAAGCACACGCGGACATGGCAGCTGCAATGGCGGCTCCAGCCACACCGGCGGTGTCGATTTCGAATTCGAGGACATCGACCAGGAAGGCACCTTCTTCGGCGAATACAGCGAGGCCGATGACGACGAGATCAACGAGCGCGAGCTTGAAGGCGAGTTCAGCCTTCCGGCTTTCCAAATGCCCAATGGCACTCGCAAGCAACGGTGGAACCTGAAATACAGCGGTGCTCACACAGGCAACATCAAGCTCAAGTTCGCCTACAACCCCGCGCTGCTCCCCGCCGGCTACGACGAGAACCAGCTCGTCATCTACCACTTCCACAACGGCCAGTGGGAAAAGCTCACCTGCAAGGTCAATCCTGCCACGAACACCATCGAAGCCATCACTCCCAGCCTCAGCCCCTTCATGCTCGGTGTGAACGACGTTGTCGTGAAGCCGGATGTGCAGATGTCCATCAGCACGCCTGGCACGCTGGATGTCTCCTGGCCTGATTCCTTCCTTGGATGGCAGCTTCAGGAGAGCACGGATCTGCGCGTCTGGAACAACTCCACTCAGGCAGTAACCACGGAGAATGGTGTCAGCCATGCCTCCTACCCGTCCGGTGGTATCAGCAAATTTTTCCGACTCATCCGACCATGATTTCCTCCATCATCGAGTTCTCGCTCAAAAACCGCTTCCTGGTCATCATGGGGGCGCTACTTCTGCTGGGTGCGGGCGTCTTTTCGGCCCTGCACCTGCCGGTGGATGCCGTGCCGGACATCACGAACACGCAGGTGCAGATCAACACTGCCGTCGCCGGACTGGCGCCGGAGGAGACGGAGAAGCTGGTGACCTATCCACTGGAGCTGGCGCTGGCAGGCATCCAGGGTGTGGAGGAGTTTCGCTCGCTCACGAAGTCCGGCCTCTCGCAGGTCACGCTCGTGTTTCGCGATGGTTTTGACATCTTCCGTGCCCGCCAGCTCGTCAGTGAGCGGCTCGTGCAGGTGGAGCTGCCGCCGGGCATGACGCCGCAGATGTCACCCATCAGCACCGGCCTCGGCGAGATCCTTTACTACACGCTCGACTACAAAAAGGATGCGCCGCAGCGGAAGGAGCCGCGTGAGCGCCAGCTCATGGACCTGCGGGATGCCCACGACTACATCGTGAAGCCCTTCCTGCGCACCGTTCCCGGCGTGGCAGAGGTGAACAGCAGCGGCGGCTACGAGCGCCAGCTCGTCGTCCTGCCCAAGCCGGAAGCACTGACCAATGCCGGCATGACCTTTGGCGAACTGGCGGAGATCATCGGCATGAACGTCGAAAACGCCGGCGGCGGTGTCATCGAGCGCGGCGAGGACCGCGTGCTGATCCGCGGGGTGAGCAAGGTGGCCAGCATGGAGGACATCGCGAACCTGCCTGTGAAGTTCGCCGCGGCGGTGGAGCCACTGCGGGTCAAGGACCTCGCGGAAGTCGGCATCGGCAGCAATGTGCGCACCGGCTGCGCGGTCGAAAACGGCGAGGAGGCCGTGCTCGGCACGGTGATGATGCTGGTCGGCGAAAACAGCCGCATCATCAGCAAGCGCGTGGAGGAAAAGCTGGCCGAGCTGCAGACCAAGCTGCCTTCGGGGCTCGAAATCCGCATCCAGTATGCCCGCAGCGAGGTCGTGGACCGCACCATCGACACGGTGAAGCACAATCTCTTCGAGGGCGCCGTGCTCGTCGTCGTCGTGCTGCTGCTGCTGCTCGGGAACTGGCGCGCCGCGCTCATCGTGGCACTGGCGATCCCGCTTTCCTTCCTTTTCGCGCTCATCGGCATGACCTTCGGCGGTGTGTCAGGCAATCTGATGTCCCTGGGTGCGGTGGACTTCGGCCTCATCATCGACGGCGCGGTCGTGATGGTGGAAAACATCGTTCGTGTGCTGGGGGAAAAGCAGCATGAACTGGGCCGCAGGCTGAACGCCAGGGAACGTCTGGCCGCTGTCCGCGAGGCGGGCGAGCAGGTCGGCAGTCCGATGTTCTTCGGCGTGCTCATCATCACGCTGGTCTATCTGCCCATCCTCGCCCTCACCGGCATTGAAGGGAAGATGTTCCACCCCATGGCGATCACCGTCATGCTGGCGCTGGGAGGGGCTTTGGTGCTCGCCCTGACCCTGATGCCAGCGCTCTGCTCACTGCTGCTGCGCGGAGACATCAGCGAGAAGGACAACTTCCTCATGCGCTGGTCCAAGGCGGCCTATCAGCCGCTGCTCGGCCTTGCCTGGAAGCTGCGCTGGGGCGTTGTGGCAGGCGTGGCCGCGCTGCTCATTGGCACCGTGCTGCTGTTCATCAGCCTCAAGCAGGAGTTTGTGCCGACGCTGAACGAAGGCTCCTGGACGGCGATGGTGTATCAACCCGCCAACACCAGCCTGAAGACCTCCCTGAACCGCTGCATCAAGACGCAGCAGTACCTCATCAACAAGGTGCCCGAGGTCACGCGCACCTTCGCGCGCATCGGCACCAGCGAAGTGGCCACCGACCCCATGTCGCCCGGCGAATATGACCTCTACATCTTCTACAAGCCGCAGTCGGAATGGCGGAAGGAGAATGGGAAGCCCGTCAGCCGCGACCGTCTCGCCGAACTGGTCCGCGAAGAACTGGCCAAGGAAGTGCCGGAGCAGGATTACGACTTTGCGCAGCCCATCCAAATGCGCTTCAACGAGATGCTCGAAGGCTCCCGCGCCGACCTGGCCGTGCGCATCTTTGGCGACGACTACGACACGATGGAGAAGGTGGCCGAGCAGGTGAAGTCCATCCTCGAAGGCCTGGCAGGCACGAACAACGCCGAGTTTGAAAGTCAGGGCCGCGTGCCCGTGCTGGAACTGCGTGTGGACCGTGCGGCGATGCTCAAATACAACGTCGAAGCGGCCGAGGTGAACGCCGCCATCACCACGGCCATGGCCGGGCACGTCGCCGGAACGCTGATCGAGCACAACCGCCGCCGCGCCATCGTCGTACGGCTGCCTGAACAGCTGCGCAACAACGCCGAAACCATGAAAGCGCTGCCGGTGCGGACGCAGGACGGCGGCTTGATTGCGCTGGGCAGGCTGGCCGAGTTCGTCGAAGTGCCGCAGGTGGATGCCATTGGCCGTGAATCTGGAAACCGGCGCGTGGGCCTGAATGTGGACCTGGCGGGCGGCACGGACAGCGAGGCCTACGTCACCGCCGCGCGTGCCAAGATCAAGGCCAGCGTCCAGATGCCTGATGGCTACCGGGTGGAGTTCGGCGGGCAGTTTGAGCATCTTCAGGAGGCGCGCGCACGGCTCATGATCGTGGTGCCGCTGGCCCTGCTGCTCATCTTCGTGCTCATCCACAGCGCCTTCAAAAGCGTGATGCAGACGCTCATCATCTACACCGGCATCCCGCTGGCGATCACCGGCGGCGTGGCAGCCCTCTGGCTGCGCGGCCTGCCCTTCAGCATCAGCGCCGCCATCGGTTTCATCGCCCTGTGCGGCGTGGCCGTGCTCAATGGCGTGGTGCTCATCAGCTGCTTCAACCAGCTCCGCAATGAGGGCCGTGATGGAGCCGCCGCCGTGAACGAAGGCAGCATGCAGCGCCTGCGGCCCGTGCTGATGACGGCGCTCGTCGCCAGCCTCGGCTTCATCCCCATGGCCATCAGCGAGGGTGCCGGTGCCGAAGTCCAACGCCCGCTCGCCACCGTGGTCATCGGCGGCATCGTCAGCAGCACATTCCTGACCCTTTTCCTGCTCCCAATCCTCTACCGCTGGCTGGTGGCTCCAGGACGGCGGGATGAGTCGGCGGAAGAAGACCCGTCCTTCGCAGCAGCCGCCAAGGCGCATTAATCCACACCTCCAAACCCATGAAAACCAACCTCCTGTTTCTGATGATGACGCTTCTGGCGGCGGTGATGCCGTCCCAGGCGTCTGACAATGTGATCCTCCAGGTGAAAGTGAAGGGCAGGCACACGGCCCATTCAGGCAATGACAGTGCGGAAAAGCACCAGCGCTGGCTGGAGATCAGCGCGGCGGGAATGTCCATGAATGAGCCCCGGAGTGTCACGATCCAGTGGCACTTATTTGCGGATGACCTGGCGGCGGACAACGTCGTCGAACATGCCAAGGGCAGCGAGACGCTGAACCTCCAGCCGGGCCGCCCCATGGAGCTCAAAACCAAGGAGGTGGTCTTCGCCTACGTGCGGGAGCATGCCGAACGCAGCAGCAGCGGACGGCGGGCGGTTTACAAGCGCATCGAAGCCACGGGAAACCGCTATCACGGCTGGGCCGTCCAGGCCGTGATCGACGGCAAGACAGTCGGCGAGGCCTACAGCAGCCGCGACATTGAAAGCCGGATGAAAAACCCCTGAAAACATCCGCCATGACGGGTTTCCGCTCACCTTCCTCATCGACGCACACCGCACAGACACCCTAGGTTCAGGTCGTTCACCATGAGCTTCCCTTCTTCCAAATTCATCCCATGCAGGCCCCTGGCTCCCATCACCAGGGGCGGGCCGGCGGCTGTTCTGACCCCTCTGCTGCTGCCGGCGATCTCCCTGCCGGCGGCGGAGGACTTCCGCTTCGACAGCAGCTACCAGGTCTATGATGAGTCCGGAGGGCGCATGTTCGTGGAGTCCTACTACTACCGAGGTGAAATGTTCCTCTCGGAGGAGACGAGCTTCCGCTTCCAGATCCTGCGGGATGCCATCAGCGGCTCCACGCCGATCGGCACGCAGCCGGGCGGCACGCAGCCCTTCCTGGCGGAGATTGACGATGTCCGCACCGGCGTGCTCGCGGCCTTGTCCCAGCAGATCGGCGACCACCGCGTCGAGCTCGAAGTCTCCAACAGCCGCGAGAGCGACTACCTCTCCCAGGGCATCTCCCTGAGCGACAAATGGGAGCTCAACCAAAAGAACACCACGCTGAGCTTCGGGCTGAACTACCTGAACGACACCATCGCCGTCCGCGGCACGGAGAATCAGAACAAGAAGAGCTACGACCTCTTCCTCGGCCTCTCCCAGCTGCTGGACAAGAACACCATCGTCTCCGCCAACCTGACGCTGGGCTACGCCGAAGGCTACCTGAACGACCAGTACAAGGTGATCCAG
>CALDGV010000610.1 GCA_937941745.1 uncultured Prosthecobacter sp.
GAGGACGTGGCGCAGATTCCCGAGACCTTTGAAACCTACTGGGAGCAGGAACGAGTGGAGGCCTTCAACCAGCTGGTGAAGGAGGAGCAGCTGGATGCTGACAAGCTCAAGAAGGTGATTGACCGCTATGTCTATACTGGCCAGGAGCCGCTCCGAAACCCGGACATTGCGAACGTGATCGTGAAGCCGATGAAGATCCTGGAACGGAGCTCAACGGTGACGCGCGTGTTTGAGCGGGTCGTGGATTACGTGGCCACCTTTATCAAGGGAATGGCGGCTTGATCCGGCGCGGCCCTGGGCTGTCTGACGCAAGCCCTGCGGGCTTGCGTTTCCATGAAGCGGGTCCACTAGCGCCCGCCAGAGGGTGTGCACTGCTGCGCTTTCTGGCCCCGGAATCATGAACGGCACGCAGGCCCTGCCGAATCTCAAATCTCAGCCCATCCCGAGCAGGCTTCTCGTTCCGTTTCGGCAACTCAGGCAATGAGGGGCGGGTGCATCTCGAAGCGGGGGATGCGGACGTACACGGGCCGGCCCTGAAGGGTGGTGCCGAAGAAGGAGCCGGTGGCGGTGCTTTCGCTCTTGATGACGTGGTAGGAGTTGTAGCTGAAGGTCTGGCCGGGCTCGAGCTTGGGGAATTGGCCGACGACGCCGTCGCCCTCGACGACGAGGGTGTCGCCATCGGTGTCACGGACGATCCATTTGCGGCCGAAGATGTTGACGGTCTCGGTGGAGCCGTTGTGAATGGAGACGTGATAGACGAAGGGATGAGGCCGGTCGGGCGGGCAGGGCCGGGTGGGGTCGTAGGCGACATCGTCCACGGTGACGGTGAGTCCGGGGAGGGCTTCGAAACGGGAGGTCATGCGCGGAACATACTGACGCGATGATTCAGGACAAGTGGGGAGAGCCGCGAGGATGCACGCTGAAGGCGGCGGGGCGGGGAAGCAGCTTCCTTGGAATGGAGGGGAAACTGGCGGACAGAGAGGGATTCGAACCCTCGGAACGTTTTACCGTTCACACGCTTTCCAGGCGTGCCCGATCGACCACTCTGGCATCTGTCCGGGTTTGCTGCCGGGGGCAGCGGGCCGCGATAGTGCTGTCTCCCCCGGACTCCCGCAAGCTGATTTTCCAGAGAGTTCAGGATGGGTGGGCACGGCGGGGCAAAGGTGCGGCGGCGGTGATGATGAGGCTGGGTTCGGCCTTGCCGCGCGTGGGGATTCATGGCAGATGCAGCATCTGCCAGCCACGCATGAAATACGCCGACCTTCACCGCATCTACCACCAGCCGTTCTTTGACCTTCTGAAGCAGGCCCGCGCCGTGCATGAGGAGCACTGGACGGGGAATGAGGTGCAGCTTTGCACGCTGCTGAGCATCAAGACGGGCGGCTGCAGCGAGGACTGCGGCTACTGCGCGCAGAGCGCCCGCTACAGCACGGGGGTGCAGGCGGAGAAGCTGATGCCGAAGGAGCAGGTGATGGAGCGTGCGCTGGCGGCACGGGCCAGCGGCTCGACGCGCTTCTGCATGGGGGCGGCCTGGAAGGGCGTGCGCAAGGGGACGCAGAAGTTTGACCAGGTGCTGGACATCGTGCGCGATGTTTCGAAGCTGGGGATGGAGGTGTGCGTGACGTTGGGCGAGCTGGGTGCGGAGGAGGCTGCCGATCTGAAGGAGGCTGGTGTGACGGCCTACAATCACAATGTGGACACGTCTCCGGAGCATTATCCGAACATTGTCAGCACGCATTCCTTTGAGGACCGGCTGCGGACGATCCGCCATGCTCAGGACGCAGGGATGTCGGTGTGCTGCGGGGGCATCCTGGGGCTGGGCGAGACGATCGAGGACCGGCTGAAGATGCTGGAGGTGATCTCGAACTTCAATCCGCACCCGGAGAGCGTGCCGATCAATGCGCTGATGCCGATCAAGGGCACGCCGCTGGGCGAGAACGAGGTGGTGGATTCGTTTGCCTTCATCCGCATGATCGCGGTGACGCGCATCGCGATCCCCCGAGCGAAGGTGCGCCTGAGTGCAGGCCGGACGAGCCTGAGCCGTGAGGCGCAGGCGCTGGCCTTCTTTGCCGGGGCAAACTCCATTTTCTACGGGGACAAGCTGCTGACGGCGGCGAACCCCCGGATCAATGAGGACACGAGGCTGCTGAGAGATCTGGGCCTGAGCCCGCAGGAGCCCAACCCTGGGCTGGAAGCTCCTGGCGCGGACGAGGTGCGGCCTCTGGCACCTGCCTTTGAGGGGCAGGAGGAGGGAAGCTGCTCGCTCGGTGGATGCGGAGTTGGGTGTGGTTCCTAAGGGCTACCAACAGTCAATTGCCTTAAATTACCCTTGGATTCTGTCAGGTTTTCCTGACGAGAGGGTTTGCATGTCTGTCTGAGGCAGTCCTCGGGCTAAAGTTGTATGCAGCCTGCCTGTTTCGGAGAGGCGAGGAATCCTATTGGCTTAAGGCGGGTAGTGGGTTTGGGTTATGGAATTTACAATAAACTGGCACCTTTTGGTTGCAAAGGTTGTCACAAAGATGTAAATATTGTAAATTCCATAAAGATGACTTCGCTAGCTCCAACCTCTCCAGCGACTGCGCCCCTGCATTTTGCGGCGGCGGGAGATGAGGTGCAGATCGCCCCGCAGGCGGCGCCCAAGATTGATCCGAAACTGCTGAAGAGTGCGGAGGCCTCTGCCCGCTTTGTAGGGGAGATGCAGGACCTGAACCTGCGCAACGCCCGGCTGGGAGCTTGGTTTGTGATGCTGCTGGTGCCGTTCTGCGCGGTTTTGGACTGGCTGGCCTATCCGGAGCATTTCTGGCAGTTCCTGCTGCTGCGGCTGATCTGCTCGATCCTGTGCGTGCCGCTGCTGCTGGCGCTGGACCAGCCCTGGGCTGCCCGGCATCACCGGAGCTACCCGGTGATCCTGCCGCTGCTGCCGGCGGTTGCGATCTGCCTGATGATCTACCTGACAGGCGATGCGGGCACCGGGTATTATGCCGGGCTGCTGCTCTGCCTGGTGGGCACCTCGTTTGTCTTCCACTGGACCTTCAAGGAGATCGGCATCACGGTCGCCCTGGTGGTGGGCTGCTATCTGGCGGCGACGGTGCCCAACCTGCGGCTGGAGGAGGGCCTGCGCACGGAAGGCCTGTTCATCAACAACACGCTCTTTCTGCTGCTGACCTGTGCGATCCTTTACTTTGGCAGCCGCCAGCATCATGGCATCCGTCTGCGGGAGTTTGTGAACCGCTGCAAGGTGGAGGCGCAGAGGGAGGAATTGGTGCGGCGCAATGATGAGCTGACCTCCACCCTGCAGAAGTTGCGGGAGACGGAGGCCCAGCTGACCCAGAGCGAGAAACTGGCCTCGATCGGCCGCCTCAGCGCCGGGATCGTGCACGAGATCAACAATCCGCTGAACTTTGTGACCTCGGCGCTCTATCTGCTGAAGATGAAGTCCAAGGCCATGCCGCCGGATGATGCCGAGGAGATGAACCAGATCCTCGCGGACATCGGGGAAGGGGTGGAGCGGGTGTCCTCGATCGTATCGGACCTGCGGACCTTTGCGCATCCAGAGAGCCGGGGGCAGGGGCCGGTGGACCTGACCCAGGCGGCGGCCAAGGCGGCGCGCCTGATGAACAAGCAGTTGAACGACCATGGAGTGCAGCTTTCCATGGAAGTGCCCGAGGACCTGGAGGTGCTGGGTGATGAAAACCACATCGTGCAGATCCTGATCAACCTGCTGCAGAACAGCGTGGATGCGCTGGAGGGAAGGCCCCAGCCTTTGATCCATGTCTGCGCCTCGAAGACGCCCGAGGGGGGGGTGATGCTGCGCGTGCATGACAATGGCACGGGCATCTCTCCCGAGAGCATGAAGCGTGTTTTTGACCCCTTTTTCACCACCAAGGAAGTGGGCCGTGGCATGGGGCTCGGTCTGGCCTTATGCTACCGCATGATGCAAAGCATGGGAGGTGGCATTGAAGTTCGCAGTGAGTCTGGACGTTTTACCGAGTTCAGCCTGCGCTTCCAATCTGCTTTTGTTCGTTCCGCCGCATGACCCAGGAAAAGTCCAGTCCCTATCACATCCTCTACGTCGATGACGAGGAGAGGGCATTGCACTACTTCCGGAAGTGCTTTGAGCGCGACTATGTGATCCACACTGCCATCAATGCGGCGGAAGGATTTCGCATCCTCGAGGAATACGGCCCGCGCATTGGCGTGCTGATGACTGACCAGCGGATGCCGGGCGAGAAGGGGGTGGAGCTGATGGAGCGCGCCCGCCGACTGCAGCCAAACGTGGTGCGCATTCTCGTCACAGCCTACACGGACTATGACAGCGCGGTGAAGTCGGTGAACGATGGCCGTGCCTGGCGCTACCTACACAAGCCGCTGGACCCGGAACTGCTGGGCCAGGTGCTGCGGGAGGCGATGGAAGCCTACCAAACAGCGCTGAATCAGGAGCGCCTCCTGCACGAGAAGGCGGATGACCTGCGTGCGCAGCTCATGGCGGACCGCGTGAGCGGCATGGGCATCCTGGCGGAAGGGCTGAACCATCACCTGCGCAACGCGCTGACGGTGATCCGGGCCTTCATTGATCTGGCTCCGATGAAGCTCATGGAGGAGACGGATGCCCGCCCGCCAATGGATCCGGGCTTCTGGGTGGACACGCAGGGGCAGGCCCTTTCGCAGCTGGACCGAATCCAGACCCTGCTCACGAATCTGGCGAATGCCTCCCACGCGCGGAAGCTTCAGCGGCAGGATGGCATCCGGCTGGCGGAGGTGCTGCAGGAGACTCAGGCGGCTTTTGCGGGCCATCTGCTGGAGAAGCAGCTGAATCTGCAGATCCATGTCCCGGCCGACTTCCCGGTGCTGTTGGTGCATGGGGAGCGCTTCATCCAGATGCTGCGGCTGCTGTTCATTGAGGAGATCACGCACCTCCATGCCGGCGATGTGATTCAGATCAGCGCTGCGATCGAGTGCGACGCCCTGGGTGAGCTCTACGCTGTCATCACTCTGCGGGACAATGGAGCCTGGGGCGGGCCCAAGGACATCGGTGCCAACCTGTTTGATCCTTTCTACACCCGGAGCCGCAAGCCGGATGACTTTGGGGTGAACATGATGGCCTGCTTTGTGACGATGCATCTGCATGGCGGCACGGTGTTTGCCAACCGGCTGGAGCCCGCTGGACTGGAGCTGGTGCTGCGCCTGCCGGTGGACCCGGAGAAGAACTGCCAGGAGGCTGAAACTTTCCTGCGCGGGACCCTGGCGGGCGACGCCAAATGGAGCGGCCCGCTCAGCCGAGCGGCGTGAGGACTTGAAGCCGGGCGGACAAAGTGTGGTTCGACCTTGCGGCCCTGCATGAGCGCGCTCCGGTGTCAGGGTATGCGCACCCTTCTTTTCCTCCTTCTGGCCTCTGCGGCCCAAGCTGCTGACCTGCCTGCTGTGATCCCTCTCTGGCCTCAGGGAGCCCCTGGCTCGGAGAGCCGCAAGGATGAGCCGGAACGGCAGGAAGGCAGCAATGTGGTGAACGTGCACAACCCCTCCATCACTGCCTTCATCCCGAATGAGGGGGGCACCGGCACCTCGGTGATCATTGCTCCCGGAGGCGGGCATTCGAAGCTATGCCTCGGTCATGAGGGCTATGCCCTGGCGGAGTGGTTCCGTGACCATGGCGTGGCTGCTTTTGTGCTGAAGTACCGGCTGGCTCGTGAGAAGGGCTCCAACTACACCATTCAGGAGCATGCGATGGCGGACATGCGCCGGGCGATCCGCCTGATCCGCAGCCGGGCGGAGGAATGGAAGCTGCGTCCTGACCGCCTCGGCGTCATGGGCTTTTCTGCTGGCGGTGAGCTGGCGGCCTTTGCCGCGATGAAGAACGACCCCGGCAAGCCTGATGCGGAGGACCCGATCGAGCGCCAGAGTTCCCGTCCGGACTTTCAGGCCCTCATTTATCCTGGCACATCAGGGCTTTTCTCGGCCCAGAAGGGGATGCCACCGCTCTTCATCGCCTGCGGTTATGGAGACCGCCCGGACATCGCTGAAGGCATGGCCACCCTTTATCTGAAGTACAAGGCCGCTGGTGTGAAGGCGGAGCTTCACATCTACAGCGAGGCCGGACATGGCTTTGGCTACCGACCTGGCACGAAAACGGCCGCTGGGAAATGGCCTGAGCGTTTCATGGAATGGCTTCAGGACAGCAAGCTGGTGCCGTGAATGCCGCCGGGATGAATCTGGCGGAGGTGAGCGCCGCCGCCGCTGCCTTTGAGCTTCCTGCTCCTGTGGTTTCTGTGAGCCTGCTGGGCAGCGGTCACATCCATCAAACCTACCGGGTGCATACCCCGGCCGGGGATGGTGTGCTGCAACGGCTCAATGAGCAGGTCTTTCCTGACCTGGAAGCGATCACGGAAAACATGCGCCGCATCGAGGCCCACTTCGTTTCGGGCGGTGGTCTGGCACGTGCTGCGCTGTGCCTGCGGCCCACGCTGGCAGGTGGTTTTTTGCATCGTGATGCCCTCGGCCAGGCCTGGCGGATGCTGGACTTCATTCCCGGCACGATCAGCCATGACATCGCCCCTTCGCTCAAGCACATCGAGCAGGCGGCGAGGGCTTTTGGAGAATTTCAGCGTGCGCTCGATACACTGCCGGGACCTCCCCTGAAGGAGACTTTGCCCGGCTTTCATGACACGGAGCAGCGCTTCCTGCACTTCCAGGTGGCGCTGGCCAAGGATGCTGCTGGCAGACTTCAGGGGTGCAGGGAGGAAGTGGAGGTGCTCCTGGCACAGCGTCATCTTGCCGGGGCCTTGCAGGCCAGGAACCTGCCGCGGCGCACGGTTCACAACGACACCAAGCTCAACAACCTGCTTTTTCTGGCTTCCACTGGGGAACGCTGGGGTGTGATTGACTGGGACACCGTCATGCCTGGACTGGTGGCGCATGACTATGGCGACATGGTGCGCACGATGGGTTCGGAGGTGGCTGAGGATGAGCGCGACCTTTCCCGGGTGCGCCTCATGCCGGAACGCCTGAAGGCCATCCGCCGGGGCTACTTGTCAGCCGTGGAGGACTGGCTGACGCCTGCTGAGCTGGACAGTTTGTCCCTCGGGGCGGAGACGATTCTTTTTGAGCAGGCGGTCCGCTTTCTGGCGGATCATCTGGCCGGAGACCTTTATTACCCCTGCCACCGGCCTGATCACAATCTGGACCGGGCCCGGGTTCAGTTGGGCCTTCTCCAGTCCTGGCAGCAGCGCTGAGCGGCTCTGCGGCCTTTCCGGGGAATCGGAGGTCGAAGAAACAACCCCAGCCCGGTCTTCGTACTGGAGCGCATGTTTTCCTCCCGGCGTTCCTTTCTCCAGACCACTGGCTGCGGCTTCGGCTGGCTGGCCGCCTCGGCCCTGGCTCAAAGCCAGGCGCAGGCCTCGGCAGGGGGAGCTTTGTTCAGCCGTCAGCCCCATCACCTGCCTCGGGCCAAGCGGGTGATCTTCCTGTTCATGCAGGGCGGCGTGAGCCATGTGGATTCCTACGATTACAAGCCGCGGCTCATCCAGGATGACCAGAAGGTGATCGACATCGCCGATGCCCGTTCGATTGCCAAGACGGGCAAGGGTTCTCCTCAACGCATCAAACGGCCGCTCTGGGACTTTGCGCAGCATGGCGAGACGGGGCGCTGGGCTTCCAACCTCTTCCCCAACATCAACCGCCATGTGGACGACCTCTGCTTCCTGCATGGCATGCATACGGAAGGGGTGGCCCACGGGCCGGCGACGCTCTTTCTCCACACGGGCACGACCAGCTTCATCCGGCCCAGCATGGGTTCCTGGGTCATGTACGGGCTGGGTGCCGAAAATGAGAACCTGCCCGGCTTTGTCACCCTGAGCCCAAGCCTCGGCAACGGTGGTCCGCGCAACTACGGCAACGCCTTCCTGCCCGCCATTTTCCAAGGAACGCCGGTGGGGCGTGGTGGCCAGCCTGCCAAGGATTCCAGGATTCAGAACATCACCAACTCCATCTGGAGCCATGAGCAGCAGCGCCGCCAGCTGGAACTGCTGCGCGGGCTGGGTGCGGCTCAGGCCAGGCTCGGCGATCACGAAGTCGAGGCGGTTTTGCAGAGCTACGAGCTTGCCTGGCGCATGCAGAACAATGCTCCGACCACCATGGACCTCAGCGGTGAATCCGAAGCGACCCTGAAGCTCTATGGCGTCGGTGATCCGGTGACGGACAACTACGGGCGCCAGTGCCTCATGGCCCGGCGTTTGGTGGAGCAGGGGGTGCGCTACATCCAGGTCAATTATGGCGACAACTCCAACAACCCTGCCTGGGACCAGCATAGCAACCTTCCCAAGCATGGAGATCACGCGGCCGCTGTGGACAAGCCGATCGCCGGACTCTTGACCGACCTCAAGCAGCGCGGCCTTCTGGAAGACACGCTCGTCTGGTGGGGTGGCGAATTTGGCCGTACTCCCTATGCCGAGAAGAACGGCACGGGGCGTGATCACAACCCAGGTGGCTTCACGGTCTGGCTCGCAGGCGGCGGCGTGAAGGCCGGTTTCGCCTACGGTGCCACCGATGAGCTGGGCCACATGGCAGTGGATGGCAAGGTGCACATGCATGATCTGCATGCCACCATCCTGCACCTCCTTGGCCTGGATCATGAACGCCTCACCTTCCGTCATGCGGGACGTGACTTCCGCCTGACCGACATTCACGGCCATGTCGTGAAGGAAATCCTGGCCTGATCCTGCCCGCTGCAGCCGTCGCGCTGGATGCCTTGATTGCCGGGATCGCACCTCTGGTGTCCGATTCCGCCCTTTTTTCGTCCGAATCCTTCTGTGGGATGTGTCTTGACGCTCGGAAGCGCCCGCGTCTCATGCGCTCCCCAACTCAGTCATCCTATGAACGAAGCCTTCCCCGACATTCCGAAGATCCAATACGAGGGTCCGAAGTCCAAAAACCCTCTGTCCTTCAAGCATTACAACGCCGACGAAGTCGTGGCGGGCAAGAAGATGAAGGACCATTTCCGCTTCGGCGTCGCCTACTGGCACGCCATGCGCAACAGCCTCGCCGATCCTTTTGGTGTCGGCACCGCCCAGCGTCCCTGGGACGACGGCACGGACAGCATTCCGAACGCGCAGCGCCGTGTCTGGGCCTGCTTTGAGTTCATGGACAAGCTGGGCGTGGATTACTACTGCTTCCATGATCGCGATGTGGCTCCGGAGGGGGCGACCCTGGCCGAGAGCAACAAGAACCTGGATGCCGTGGCCGATGAACTGGAGAAGGCTCAGAAAGCCACGGGCAAGAAGCTCCTGTGGGGCACTGCCTGCCTCTTTGTGCATCCCCGCTACAACCAGGGTGCCGCCACCAGCCCCAACGCGAACGTCTTTGCCTATGCTGCGGCCCAGGTGAAAAAGGCCATTGAGGTCACGCATCGCCTCGGTGGTGAAGGCTACACCTTCTGGGGTGGCCGCGAAGGCTACGCCAGCCTTTGGAACACCAACATCAAGCGCGAGATCGATCACCTCGCCGCCTTCCTGCACATGGCCGTGGACTACAAGAAGAAGATCGGCTTCAAGGGCCCCTTCTACATTGAGCCCAAGCCGCGTGAGCCCTCCACGCACCAGTACGACAGCGACGCCGCAGCCTGCCTGAACTTCCTTCGTGAGCACGGCCTGATGGAGCACTTCAAGCTCAACCTGGAAACCAACCACGCCACCCTTGCCGGTCACAGCATGTGGCACGAGATGGAAGTTGCCGCCGCTGCGAACGCCCTGGGATCGGTGGATGCGAATACAGGTGACGAACTCATCGGCTGGGATACCGACCAGTTCCCGACGGACATCTACCTCACCACCCAGATGATGCTTACCCTGCTGAAAAGCGGAGGCTTCACCACCGGTGGTCTCAACTTCGACGCCAAGGTGCGCCGTGAGTCCTTTGAGCCGGTGGACCTCTTCCACGCCCACATCGGCGGCATGGACGCCTTCGCCCGCGGCCTCAAGATCGCTGCTGCGATTCTTGAAGACGGCCGCTGGGAGGCCTTCCGCAAGCAGCGCTATGCTACCTTCGACTCTGGCATTGGCGCGAAAATCGAGGCTCGCACCACGAGCTTTGAGGAACTGGAGGCCTACACGCTGGAGAACGGCGAGCCCATGATCGCCTCCGGTCGTCAGGAGATGCTTGAGAACCTCATCAACGAGTTCATCTGACATCTTCCGCCCTTGCGGATTTGATATGTGAGGGCAGGCCGAAAGGCCTGCCTTCCTTTTTTGCCGACATGATGGCACGAAAAAGCCGCACTCGTTGCCGAGTGCGGCTGGGCGGTCGTCAGACCATAAATCTTATTCTTCGCCGTCGGAGGCTTCATCCGCGGAAC
>CALDGV010000611.1 GCA_937941745.1 uncultured Prosthecobacter sp.
GGCGGTCCAGCCTTTGACGCAGGCCGGTTTGAAACTGCACGAGTTTCTGCTGGTCCTCACTCACGACCGTAGGCCGGTCAAAGGCTCCGGCGATGACCAGCACAGCGCGAGGATCCGCTGCCAGCCGTTGCTCCCAGGCCTCCAACAGCAAGTGAACCCCTTTACGAGCCGTGATCGTGCCCACCATGAGAGTGATCACCGCCTCCTCTGGCAGGCTAAAGCGAGTGCGCAGGGCTTTTCGCGCCTCCACGGAATCCACAGGATGAAAACGAGCGAGATCGACTCCATGCCCGATGACGCGGACACGCTGCGCCGGCACCCAGGCAGCGCGCAGCCAGTCCCGCATGGCGGTGGAGCCGACTGCGGCCACGTCAAAGACGCTCAGCGTCCAGCGCAGGCGCAGGCGTTCCCTCAGCGAGGCCAGCCAGCTGCGGCCTGCAGCATGGTCCTCCATCATGCTACCCAGCCACACCGTGGGCGTGCCACGACGCTGCATATCCGCAAGGAGAGGCCTCGTATGCTTAAAGGCGATGTTGGTGTGCAGTACCGCACGGCGCAATCCGCTCAGCTGCTGCAAAGACCGGGCCGATTCCTTCAAAAGAGCCAAATCCCAGGCAGGCGTACCTTTCTGGAAAGGCACACGCTGAACGCGCAGTCCCTGATGGAGCTGTTCCGCCAAGGGCAGTGCCGCATCCGCTTGGCGGGCCACGGCATTCAGCCTGACGCCACGCTGCCAGAGACCCGGCGAATACCGGCGAAAGCGCTCCGCCGCACCTGCCATGACAGGGTAAAACTGGCGCATGAGCAGGCAGACTTCGACGGGGGGCTCAGAGGGAAAGGGGATCAAATGATGTGCAGGATGGTGGTCTCACTATGACGACGCCCGGTGCCAGCACCAGCCAGGAAATGCAGCGCCGCCCGGAGCTGGATGGCATCCGAGGGCTGGCCATTTTGATGGTGATGGCCTACCATTATGTCGGCCAGCCGCTCGCGCTGCATGGTGAAGGCGTGGCTGCTCTGGCCGGTAAAAGCCTCCGCCTCTTCTGGAGCGGGGTGGATCTTTTCTTCGTGCTCTCAGGTTTTCTGATTGGCGGCATTCTGCTCCAGCAACGACACGCCCAGAATTACTTCCAGGTCTTTTTTGTCCGGCGTGGCTGCCGCATCTGGCCTCTTTACCTCTTCGTGCTGGTGGTCTTCATCATCCTCGGTGCCTGGGGCCAGGGAAAACCAGGCTGCGAGGCGCTGGAAACAGGCCCGGTCCCTCTGTGGAGCTACTTCCTCTTTCTCCAGAACATCTTCATGGCCGCTCATCACACCTTCGGAGCAGACTGGCTGACCGTGACATGGTCCCTGGCTGTCGAAGAGCAGTTCTACCTTCTTCTGCCATTCATGGTGCGCTTCCTGCCAGGAAGGAAGCTCGTCTATGCTTCCATGGCTGGCATCGTGGCGGTGGTGCTGCTGCGCATGATCTTCAGCCGCGATTTCCTGGTCTTTGTCAGCTCTCCCACAAGGGCGGATGCCGTGCTGATCGGTCTGCTGCTGGCCGTGGCGATGCGCCATGATCCGACCCGGGCCCTGATGACTACCCATGTCGCGCTAATCGGGACTCTCGTCCTGCTTGGAGGCATTGGCATGCTCATTTTGACGTTCAATCAGCGCCTGCTCGGAGAGGCTCTCTATCTGTGGACGGCCCTGTTCTATGCAGGGTTGATCACTCTGGCGACCTTGCGGCAGCCTGGCTGGCTTCATCACCTGCTGTCGGCACGCTGGCTGCAGTTCGCTGGCATCATTTCCTATGGCCTCTACCTGCTGCATACGCCTGCGGCATGGTTCATCGAACGGTCTGTAACTGCCCTGGCGGGCCATGATACCAGCTCCATCCTTGCTAGGGCGGCACTCAGTGCTGCCCTCACCCTGGTGGCTTCCACGGCCACGTTTTATGGCTTTGAGCGAGCCTGCGTGAACCTGGGCCATCGATTGAAGTATCGCCATGTCTGATGCCTCTCCCAAGAGCCTCCTTTCCGCCTGGAAGTGGAAATGGCTCTCCTCCTACAAGCTCAACAAGCTGCGCACTCGCCTGCACAGCCTGACCCATCCCTGCGCCGATCCGCGGCTCGTCTTCATCTTTGGCTGTCAACGCAGCGGCACGACCATGCTCCGCAGCTTCATCGGCTTTGATCCGAGAGTGAGTGATCATGGTGAAGGCGATCCACCTTTCTTCTGGCAGACTCCCGTCGAAGACCCACGCTACATCCGCTTGGTGCCAGATGACAAGATCGAGCGGCTGCGCCGCATGGAACGCAGCGAAATCGTGCTGATCAAGCCCCTGCATGACAGCCAGCGTGCCGCCGAACTGCTGGGCAAATGGCCCCGATCCAAAGGGATCTGGATTTTCCGCCATTACCGTGAGGTCATCCTGTCCCACCTGACCTATTACAAGGGCCGTTATGAACCAATGCCCTACCTCAAGGACCTTCTCGATCTGAACGAGGACTCCTGGAAAGCTGAGAACCTGGGCGAAGAAATGCAGACCTTCATTCGGGAACATCGCCACCTCGCCACCACGCCAACGGCAGGCTTTGCACTGTTCTGGCTGGCCCGTAACTCCCTGCTTTTCAGCAATGCCCACCCTGAACTCATCAGCCTGCACTATGCAGACCTCGTCTCATCTCCCCAGCAGAGCCTGAAGATTCTCGGAAAACACCTCGGCATGTCCTTTGATGAGCGCTATGCGCAATTCCCCGAGCATCGCGGCCGTGAAAAGCCGCTGCCCGACACCCTACCCGAACCTCTGCTCAGTGCCTGTGAGACCATGATGACGCGCCTCCTGGCCCATGCGACACGCCCCGCCTGAATTCTCCAACATGTCCGCCTCTCCTTCCAAGCCGCCGAAGTTCTCCCTAGGCCGCCTCTTTCTGCCAGCACGGCTGCATGAGCGCTTTCAACTGGAGCGCTACCATGTCTGCCAGTTCCTGCGTGAAAACGCCCTCCCCCTCCTGAAGCCGGGCATGAAGGTGCTGGATGCCGGTTCAGGCCACCTGGCGGAACAGGTGATGCGGGAGGAACTCCTGGCCACAGGCATCAGCCTGACCACCATCGACATGAATCCAGGCCCGGGCGTGGACTTCACAGGGGATGTGAGTGCCATGCCCTTCGAGGATGCGACTTACGACGTCGTCATCTGCACCCAAGTGATGGAACATGTGCAATCCCCAGAGCGGACCAGCCGGGAGTTGGTGAGGGTGTTGAAACCCGGCGGCATTCTCTTCGCCACGGCACCTCAGTCAGCACCTCTTCACAACATTCCCTGGCACTACTTCAATCCGACCAAGTTTGGCTGGAAGCTGCTGATGGAGCAAAACCAGATGGAGGTCGTCGCAATCAAGCCTCAGGGTGCTCATTTCAGCCAGTTGGCCACGGCTCTGCACTACACAGTGCCGGTGATTGAGCAGTCGAGCATGCCGGGATGGCTCAAGATGCCGGCATCTCTGCTTGCCCGTGCCCTGTTTGGCTTTGTGGCCAAGCTCATCCTCGTGCCCTTGGACCGCTATGACACCCAGGCCCGGAATGCAGGTGGCTGGTGTGTCCATGCCCGGAAGCCTCTCACGTGATTTCTTGATGCCCTCCTGGCTCCAACGACTGCGGCTGCGTGCTGAAGATGAGGCAAGGCACAGCCGTGCCCTTCGTGAACTGGCATCCAGCGCGCTTTGTTGGAGTTCGAAGAGCCCAGACAAACTCACACGTGCCTATGAGCTTTCCGAGAACTTCTCCCATCACCGGGCCATCAGCGCCCGCCTTCAAGCCATGGGAGCCTTTGAAGACGCCGGTTACTGGCTGGAAAAAGTTCGGCACTCCCCGCGCTATCAGAGCAGCTTCAAGCAGAAGATGACTCTCGGAAGGAGTGTCGTCTTGAAAGCGCCTGGGCCAGGCGGCGAAAAGGGATTGCTGTTGATGACCTTTGAATACAACTGGGCCAGGCTGATGCTCGGCCTGGACGCATCGGGTCGCCGTTGGATCGATGAGCATTTCAACCTCGTGCTCTCCACCAGTTGGTCGCCCACGGACTATGCCGTGCTCGCGTTGATGCTTGCCTGCACGCGTGACCAACTTTTTGTACAGGCATGCAACCATGCTGAACGAGATGCCATAGAAGCCTTTCACCCACGCCTCACCTCACTGCGCACCATGCCCTGCGACTGGTTGGATCCAGAAGGCTTTCTGCCCAAACCTGCCGCTGAACGCACCATTGATCTCCTGATGGTGGCCAACTGGGGCAAATTCAAACGTCACTGGGAGTTTTTTGAAGTGCTGACTCAGCTGCCATCCGGGCTCAACGTCGTGTTCATTGGGCAAAAGTGTGATGGCCGCAGCAAGGAAGACATGATGCGCATGGCTCAAGATTATGGTGTGAAGCAAAATATCGTCTTCTACGAATCACTGCCCATCAGCGAAGTCGCCAGACTGCAGAGTGACGCGAAGGTTTCCGTGATCATGACGCGCCGTGAAGGCTGCTGTGTCGCCGCCGTGGAGTCGATGATGGCAGGGGCTGCACTGGCAATGCGGGCAGATGCCCATGTCGGTCCCCTGGCCCACATCAATGAACAGACAGGAGCACGTCTCAGACCTGGCCACCTTGCTGAAGATCTGACCAGGCTTCTGAAGGATGTAAGCACGATGAATCCAAGGGACTGGTGCCTGAATCACGCGTGCAATACACGCTCACGGCTTCTTTTAGAGGAGCAGCTGAGTGCTCACGAGCTATCCTCTGGAAGGCCCTGGACACGTGGCATCATGCTCCCCAAATGGCGACCCCATCCGACGTTTGCCCTGGCGGAGGAGCAGCAGGCGTTGAAGCCTGTTTACGAGGAGCTTTCCAGCCGCTTCCCGGCCGTCTTCAGCCCGAGTCTCTGGGACCAGAGCTGGCAATAGACCTTTTCCCCTTCATCAACCCCATGCCTGACAACCATACGCCATGCCCTGTTTGCAGTTCAGCCTCCATCTCCAGGTTCCAGGTGCCTGAAGTCGGGGCATTCCAGCACTGTGATGACTGTGGATTCATCTTTGCACCGGAGGTGGAGAGTGAGGATGCCAGTCTTTACGACGAATCTTTTGGCACCGGAAACATCCACCCGACATACCGAAAAACCCCCGAAGGCTACGCCATCAAAAACCGGCTCAAGCTCTCCAAGCTCCTGGACCAGTTTGAGCCTTACCGGCAGACTGGGCGAATCCTCGATATTGGATGCAGCGCCGCTTTTTTCATGCATCTGGCGCAACAGCGCGGCTGGAAGGCCAACGGAGTGGAGATCGCGCCATGGGCTGCCAAGTTTTCCAACGAAGAACTCGGCGTGGAGGTGTACAACGGCATGCTTGAGGACGCTGCCTTTGCGGATGGAACCTTTGATGTGGTTTTCTCCAGTCATGTCCTTGAGCACATCCGCGACCCCAAATCTTTGCTAAGTGAAATGTGTCGCGTACTGAGGCCCGGAGGACTGCACGTTTCCGTTCTGCCTTCACAGTTTGCGTCTCCGAGCTGGAGACTTCGCAGCCGGTTTGTGGGAGATCCGCCCCCCAAACACACCTCCTTTTTCGACACGAGCACCTTCGCCCAGGTCATCCGTAGCTGCGGCATGGAAGTGCTCAGCTGCCGCTACAACGTTGAACTGATGCGTCTTTATGAACTGACCTTGAGCAAAGATCAGCTCAAAGATCGCTGGCAATCCAAGGTGGCTGCCAATTCGGCGAGCGGCACTCCGGCACGCGAAAGCGGCTGGAAGCCGCAGGCTATTGCAGCCTTCAAGCAAATCGCCAATGCCTTGGGCAATGCCCTGCAGATCGGCGATGAAATCGTGTGTTTTGCGCGCAAGCCTTGCTGAAAACCTTTCCAGAGGGCTCGACGTCCCCCTGCTGAACAGCCATGTCACAGCCGCTGCGCATTCTACAAGTGGTAGATACCTTGGATGCCGGTGGCATGGAGGCTCAGCTTGTGGCGCTGATGAACCGCATCGAGCCTGAAAAGTTTGTCTTTCATGTCATCTGCCTCCGCCATGCAGGGGTGCATGCAGGAAGGTTGCGGGAGGACATCAAGGTGACCGCCCTGAACAAGGCCGAGGGCTTTCAGTGGGATGTCGTCAGACGCCTTGGCGGTATTCTTGCCCAAGGCTGGGACTTGGTTCACACGCATAATTGGGCGCCATTGGTTTATGGTGTGCTGGCTACGCGTGGAGGAAAAATCGCTCCCATCTTGCACGGAGAGCATGCTCAACTGACGCATGCAGAAAAGCGTCCGCTCAAGATCGCTGCTCGCAGGTTGCTTTATTGTTGCTGCGCTGCTGTACATACCGTGTCCGTGGGTCAACGTGATGAGCTGCGGGCTTGCAGGCTGGCACACCCTCAGCTTCTGGCATTGATCAACGGTGTGGACACTCAACGGTTCCATCCGGCTGATCGACGCAAGGCTCGTGAGTGCCTCGGGATGCCTCGGGATGCTGTGATTGCTGGCCTTGTGGCTCGTTATGGCTCATTCAAGCGCCACGCTGCACTCGTGGAAGCCTTCGAACAGCTTGCGGATCAACATCCACAGCTTCATCTGGTTTTCGTCGGTGATGGCGGACCAGAAAAGGAATCTGTGCAGCGTCAGGTGGCGGCGTCACCGTACTCTTCCCGGATTCTTCTGGCAGGCCATCAATCAAATCCTGTTCCCTGGTATCAGTCCATGAATTTCTTGGTGGTGCCTTCCATCAACGAAGGCCTTTCCAATGCCACCCTGGAGGCCATGGCCTGTGGTGTGCCTGTGCTTAGCAATGACATTTGTGGCAGCCGCGAGCTGCTGGGTGAGGACGAGGCAGGAAGGGTCTGTGACCTTGGTGAGGTTGGAAAACTGGCCGCTGAACTCGCTGCGTTTCTGGGCATGACCTTCGAAGCCCGCGAAGGACTCGGAAAGGCTGGTCGAGCACGGGCAGAAACTCTTTTCTCATGGCAAGGCATGGCGACTGCCTATTCTCAGGCCTTCATGAATTGCGCCAGAGGCAGGCCGTGACACCCATGAAAAGCCGCTGACTGAGCCGCCAGCGTAGCGCATAGGGCATCACTGACACGAGCCGCTCGACGAGCAGAGTGGCCACTGATGCCAGAGGTGTATCCCAACGCCTTCCAAACCGATACACACTCATCCTGCCAAATCCATGGCGGCGTCCGAGGGCGGCGATTTCCGCGTAAGTCCACTCATGCATGTGAAAACCTTGAGCCGTCTGTGAGAAATACCGCGAAATGTCGTGAGGCCCTGAAAACTGATGTGGTGTATCCAACACATAGCAGCCACCAGGTTTAAGGGCCCGTGCCACCAGTTCCATGTGAGGCGCGACATCCTCAGGATGGAGATGCTCGAGAAACTGATAACTAAAAGCCACATCAACGCTTGCCGGCGGTAATTCCAGCCGAAAGCCGTCAAAGACGGTCATATGAAAGTTGGATGGGCAGACGAGACCTGATGCACGCTGGTCTGAAATGTCTGCCGCATAGACTTCCTTGACCTGATCAGCCACCGCACAGGCCAGACGGCAGTCACCTGGAGCAATCTCCATGAAAACCGTCTCGGGTTTGAGCAGCCCCCTCAATATGCCAAGTCGGGCCAGCACACTTCTTCGAGACTCCTCTTCGCTCTCTCTGCGATGCAACCTTGGGTGGTCGGGCACTTTGCGGAAAAGCTCATCATAGAGTCTGGCAAACAATTCCGCCCGCTCTTCCCGGCGGCTGCAGCGAATCTGATCACCCAGCGATTTCTCCACCTGAAAGTGATTCCATAGCTGTGCTGCCGTGCGGCCTGTCCGGCTGATGTCACGAATGGGAGTCGCTGGAGTATTCATGTGAAACCTAAAATCAGATGCTGATGAAGCTCGTCATCATCCGCTGCCACGTATAAATGACGGCAACCAAAAGCAGGATCATTAACACCAGATCAACGATGCCGAGCCTTCTCCAGCGCAGCCCTGGCACAGGACCTTCATGATCATCCGGAATAAGGGATTGCAGCTCTTCCGGACTGTCAGCGAGGCTGAATCGCGAGTAATCGACCGTTGTTCCTGCAGCGGTATTCTCTTCGTTCTCATGACCCGAATGAATCTGTTGTTTTGCGCTGACAAGACTGTCACCAGGAATAGAATCGCCAATCTGCGAGCCCTGCACGCCGTCCAGAGCATCGGAAGCCACATCCTGAGCGGCCTCACCTGACAACTGTTTAGGATGGCAGGTCATCAGGCGGTGAAAAGCCGCTGTCGCCCCTGCCAGCATGAAATAGTCTGTGTGATAGGCTCGATCGATCATCCATGCTGACGCCGAAAACGATGCTGTCAGGGAAAGAAGCACACGCTGGCATCTTTCCATCACCTCATCATCCTGCAGCGGCTGTGCTTGGTAAAGCGTCCGGCCATTCGCATAGAGGATGCCCACAAAAAGAAACAGTCCGACATAGCCCAGATCCGCACCAACATTCACATATGAACCATGGGTCGCCTTCCGGATGAGGCCATAATCAGGGGTTTCGATCCAGGCTTCAAATTTCTTCCATCCCTCTCCAGTGCGAGTGTTCTCCATGGCATTATAAGCCATCTGCCAGATCATGAGACGCCCCATGATGCCCTCCTCCTTGCTGCTCAAGTTCTCCATGCGCGGCAGAAGCTTAATGGCACCCAGTCCTGCGGTTAGAAGCACAGCTACAATGAAAATCTGCACCACCTTGGGCTTCCGAAACATGAAGCAAACGGTGCTGGCAGCGGCACAACTCAGGTAAGCACCTTTAGATTCGGTTTCGTAAACCACCTGCGCAGCTAGCCAGATGATACCGAGCCCAATCAGGCGCGACTGGCCCGAACGTCTCCAGACAAACCAAAGGTATGCGACTGGAATGATCGAGGCAGCACCATGACCTAGGGAATTCGGGTTGTTGTAGATCCAGGTATTGAGGGCCAGGCGCCCACCAAAGCTTTCTGTCAGGTCATCCGAGCCCGGAGCAAGTTCAAACCCATAAATGGTTGAGGCCGCGAGGATGGCGACTCCTGTGAGTCCCCAAACCCAGCATCCTACAAACCTGTAAAGCTTGCGGGAAGTATTGAGAGCTAGCGCACTGACATAATAAAAAGCGCCAAAAGGAATCATGGCCTTGGCAGTTTCCACCCAGCTGCCTGTTGTCCAGACAATCCAGCCGAGATAAGCCACAACCAGCCAGTCGGCCGGGCTCTGTTTGAAGTGCTTGAACTCAAGCCCGCCCTCCCGGCGCCACAATCCTATCATGCCGACCAACATGGCATAAGTCATGAACCCAAAACCGCCCATCCCCGGCAACCAGTCCTGTGGTCTCACAAACCACAGCAAAACGGCGGTGCAAACGGCTACAAAGTCCACAGCAGAGGCAGGAAGAAGTCAGCAGCACAGCTCCAAGGCTCACGATCAGGCATCTGCCAGTTGGGTGTATGAAGGATCGTAATACTTGGGATAGTAGGACGAATAATAATAATAATTCTCCAGCTTGCTTAGATCCACGCCGTTCAGCACAAATCCATAAACAGGCGTTTTCGTCCCACTCAATATCTCAAGTGCCGTGCGAACGTCTCGCTGAGTGGTTTGATCTGCCCGGATCACCATGACCACTCCATCGACGCTTTCACTAATCATCAAAGCATCGGCAAGTCCCAGCAAAGGAGGGTTATCAATGATGATGCGATCATATCTTTGGCGCATCTCCTGAATCATCTCACGAAACGCCCGGTTGCTCAGCGCTTCGAATTTGGAAAAGGAACCTTTGCCCCGGGTAATAACATCCAGTCCTTCCACGGGAGTCTTGATGATGACGTCATCAATGGAAGGCACCTGTTTGGTAAGGAATCCGGCCAAGCCCGCATTCTGCTCATCAGGAAGCATCCGATGCACGCGCCCTCTTCGAAGGTCTCCGTCAATCCACAGTGTTTTTAAGCCTGCATCTGCGAAAGATCGGCAAAGCAGGCTGCTCATGGTGGTTTTACCTTCACTTGGTCTGGCACTAGTGACCATGATCACCTGGCATGGGTTATCAGCCGGGACATGCAGCGGAATGCTGCAGCGAATGATCCTGAAAGTTTCAGAGAGATGCACCTCATCCTCTCCACTGGTTTCGCGAAAAGGCTCAAGGGCACTGCTGGGGCAGGACGGAACGACCCCTAAAGCGTTGAGCCCTGTCATTTTTTCGGTCTCGACAACCAGTGAGGTCGTGGAGCGGAACTGTTCCAACATGAAACAGGTGCCACTTGCGATTCCGACACCTAACACAAGCGCATATCCAAGTAGCTTGTATTTGTTTGGTAGTAACGTCTTCTAGTCGCG
>CALDGV010000612.1 GCA_937941745.1 uncultured Prosthecobacter sp.
GAACCTCCCGCGCTGTGAGTTATCTTGTCGATACCAATGTTTACAGCGAGCCGGTCAAGCCCAAGCCGGACATGAAGGTTGTCGCCTGGCTCCGCGATCACGAAAGCGAGCTGTATGTGAGCACGATCACGATTGGCGAAATCCGTCGGGGCATCGAGCGCCTGCCTGATGGGACTCGCAAGACCAAGCTCCGCGCCTGGCTCCAATCCATCTGCGATTGCATGAAGGGCCGCGTGCTGAGCTTCAACACCAGCACGGCCCACGTTTGGGGCCAGCTCAAGGCGAAGTGGGACAAGGAAGGCATCTCCGTTCCATCGCTCGACAGCCAGATCGCCGCCACGGCGCAGCGGCATTCGTTGACGGTGGTTACCCGCAATACCTCCGACTTTGAGAAGACGGGTGTGAAGGTGCTAAATCCGTTTGGGATCAAGTGATGCGCCGTATTGCGGCCCGTGAATCAAATCCTGATCTCCGGGCCTTCCTCCCGGCGCAGGAGCGTCCATGCGGAGCCTTGGCGGCGGAAGGTGTGGCGGACTTGGGTGAGGTTGGGGGACGGGTGGCCGATGAAAAGGACGGTGGTGACCGTGTCGGCGGTTTGGGACTCGATGTCGAGGGTCACGCGGGTGGCGAGGGCGTCGTCGGAGCGGCGATGGCTCCAGGTGAGCGAGGGCCAGTCCTTCACCGGGGCGGTGTAGGTCTTGGCAGCATGCCGCACAGTGCAGCCAGGAAGATGGAGAATCTGTTGCAGTGGTTAAGCACGACGTGTTTCATGCATCTATTAGCGATGAGCAGCGCGCCACAAATATTACTGATCTACACGGGCATTTACATGCTCATACTGGTCGGCGTTTGGAGTTGGCAGCTCAAGTGCGAAGAGAAGGAGCCATTCTGGCCGATTGCAGTATTGCTGATTCTTTGGCCTTTAACGCTCTTCTTCGTTATTTGCAGAGTACGAAACCAGTTTCGACATGCGGCTAATTACTCGCGTTTTCGGAAGGAACGAGACGAGGAGAGGCAAATCTTGGAAACCGCCATCAACCAAGGCATTCGGAGTGCAGAGGATTCGAATGAGATTTCGCCTGAGGAGCGAAATGCTGTGAGCCTTTATTTGAATGCCTTCAAAAGTGGCAGCTATGAAACATTTTCGAACTCTCTCTTGAGCCAGGAGATACAGCGTTTTTGGCAAGCGAAGGAATCTGCGGCGAAGTACATGTCTCTATGGTTTGGTGACATCGTTACACCAAGCGATGCAATTTTGGTTGCTTCCAACGTTCGTTTCGCGCGTTCTGGAAGCTCGAACCCTGAGACATCGCATGGTGAATGGCTTGTGGCGCTCACAAGGGAGTT
>CALDGV010000613.1 GCA_937941745.1 uncultured Prosthecobacter sp.
GCCGTATGTCGATGCGTTCATGAGCCTCTACCACCGTGCCTTCGCTTGGCTGGCCGAGTCAGCAGAGCGCACAGAAACGCACTTCCTCGGCGCTCTCACCCTGGGCTCGGCCACGGAGATCTTGCTGCCGGACGAGTTCACCACGCAGCGGCTTGGCATGAAGTCCCAATCGTCTGAAGCCCTCGCCGCATGGAAACCGCCGGTGGCGGTGTGAGGCTCACACCAGCCTCACATATGTGTCCGGAAAGGCATGTTCTGCCGCGCTCTGGCGCGCGGTTGGACATCGTTGTTGTAGTTAAAGGGGGTCATTTTGACTTGGGTCTTGGTGCAGTTTTTCCTGTGCCGTCTGATTTTTTCTTTCCGGCGTCTTCATCCGGTACATTCCATTGCCAGCCATTCTCTGAGGTCTCCTTCTTCCATTGGAGATGGATCACCGCATCCTTGGGCGGCTTGGTGGCGATCTCAGCTTGATACTTCTTTCGCAGCTCTTCAGCTCCCTTGGGTGTGATTTGCCCCATGTCATCAACGAGGCTCCAGATCACCTTGCAGCGCTCGGTACGTTCTTGGAACTTGTCGGTTTGTTCGGGGGCATTCCCAAAGCCGTAGAACTCCCACTGCGTCCTATCCAAAATGAAGGCCGCCTCATTATCATCCCACGGCCCCGTAGTGGGCGCATAGACGTTCTTGAACTTCGTGGGGAGAAGGCAGAGCAGGTGAAGTTGTCCCACCTTTGGATCAACCATTCCAGGAGCGTTCGCCATTCCAACGCTTCGTGCCGATAGCATCAGTGTGTGAATCACCTCCCCATTTTTGATTCCCTTGATGGGTTCGATGACTTCGACTTCCACCTTTAGCCATTCAAACACAATGCCTTCCCACGCTGGGTAGGCGAGTTCCGTTGTGATGCCGGACGGTTCGACCGATTTGATCTTGCCTGCCAGAACAAGTTCGGACCTCGCCATCAGTGTCTTCATGTCGAAAGAAAGAACCGCTCGCGCCAAACAATGGGTGGACAGCGCGGTTGTGAGGACGAGCAGGAGTGTCAGCGTCTTCATTGGAGGCTTTGGTTTTCCAGGGTGGCGATGAGCACGAAGGCAGTGGTGGGGAAATGCGGGCAACCGGTTGTGCTAACGGACTTGTCGGTAAAATTCGGTCACTCCCGGAAAGGCTTCGTTGCGAGCTCGTTCAAAGTAATCCTCCCCGAACTTCTCCCTCGTGGCTTCTCTCATGACAGAGTTATAGCCGTCTAAAAATTCATAGCTGGCATTTTTGTAGCAGCGGTATTCGATCCCGAATTTGCTCTTCAAGTGCCCAAAGAAATCGGCTTTGGCAAAGCTAGGCTTCCACTCTTTTGTTAGAATGCTAATATTAGCATCAGGAACGGGCTGGTTGCTAAGCCAGACCAACTTGCCGCGTGCGAGATCGCGTGCTGCTTGTCTGCTGCCTTCGGCGTAGTCCAGGAATGATTTGTTTGCATAAATGGACTTGGCGCAACCTGCGAACAGCAGGAGAGGCATGAGGATGAATGCCAGTGGCACCTGTGGTTTGCCAGTCATGGAGCAGGTATAGCATGAACATGCCCGATGTGCCTGTCAGTACTTTTCTTGGGGGCGTTCCAGTAGTGGTGCAACTGGAGCGCTCTCACACCAGCCGCACATACCTGCGTCCAGGCAAGGCGCGGATGAGACGTTTCATTTCGAGGCGCATCAGGGTGGATGAGACCGTGGCCACGGTGAGGCCGCTGGCGGTGGTGATGTCGTTGATGTGCGCCTCCTCGGTGCCGATGGCGTTGTAGAGGATTTCTTCCTCCAGTGTGAGCGTGGCGACGGGCCGGGGTTCCTCCACCTTCGGGGCGCTCGGAGCGGTGGGGAAGAGCGTCATCAGATCATCGAGCACATCAGCGCCATCCATGATGAGCTTGGCACCTTGTTGAATGAGCCGGTTGCAGCCTGCCGAGGTCGGTTTGTCGATGGGGCCGGGCACAGCATAAACGGTGCGGCCCTGCTCGGTGGCCTGCTGCGCTGTGATGAGCGAACCGCTGCGCAGCGGTGCCTCGACGACGATCAATCCGCAGCTCCAGCCCGCGACGACTCGGTTGCGGTAAGGGAAGGTTTGTTTGTCGGCGATGCGATCCA
>CALDGV010000614.1 GCA_937941745.1 uncultured Prosthecobacter sp.
CGAGGCCTTTGTGGAGGAGGTGTTCCTGCAGCTGACGGCTGCGGAACCTACGGACGAAGAGCGCCGGATCTGCCTGGAAGCCATGAAGGAACTCGGTCCGTCGGCTCAAGCCCGTGCCGCCCTGGTTCACACGCTGCTTAACCATCAGGATTTCATCACCATCCGGTGATGCATCGCCCTGTCAGGAATACTTCACGTTCTTCCGCGGCTCCATTTCGAAGGCGGTGGACTCCTGGTCCGCGATGTTGGGCTTCAACACCTCCTCGCGGAACTTGATGTAGTAGGGGTCGTCCTGGCAGATGGCGAGCTTGTCCATGCTTTCGACCTCCAGATACACGAACCATGGAAAGGGGTCGTTGGGATTGACCCGCTTGCCGGTCTTCACCGCCAGGATTTCCGGCACACGCAGCAGCTGCACCCGGGTCTGGGACATCATGTGCTCCAGTTTCTCCTCGGTGACCTCAGGCTTGAGCTTGTAGAGGCTCAGGTAGGCGATCATGCAGGAGGTTAGGAGGAGAGGCAGCCGCCTCAGATCAGTTCTTCCAGTTCAGCACGCCCTTGCGCCAGGCATAGACGAAGGCCACACCCAGGATCGTTACAAAGCTCAGGGCGGCGAAGAAAATGCCAGCGCCGTGCACGGCCAGGAAGTCCTTGTAGATGACAGCCCAGGGATAGAGAAAGACCACCTCGATGTCGAAAAGCACGAAAAGCATCGCCACGATGTAGAACTTCACGCTGAAACGCGGCTGGCCTTCCTGCAGGGGAAGCATGCCGCACTCATACGGGCTGTCCTTGATCTTCGTGCGCTTGGCAGCCCGGCCCACCAGCACGGAAGCCAGCAGCGTGGCACCGGCGAAGCCGCAGGCGATGACGATCTGAAGAAGGACGGGCAGGTAATTCTCAAGCATGGCAGTTCAGGGTAGGGCTGAGCGGCGCACTTGGTAGCCGAGGGCAGGCGGAGCGTCAAATCCCGAAAGGCAGCCGGAGTGGCGCGGAGCAGCGTCTGAAAACAAACGAGCCGCTTCCTCTTTTGGAAGCGGCCCGTTGATGAAGGGGAATGAAATCGGGGATGCTTATCGGGCTGCCACAGCGGCCGTGCGGGCGGCGATGGTGGCCTGATGAGATTCACGGAGGCCAGGAAGACCGCGGTAGGTTTTGCCGGCTTTGGCGCAAAGGCCGCGGCTGACGAGGCCCTGGAGCTTCTCGTAGGAACGAAGGCGGAGCATTTCCTCACCTCCGCTCACGGCGTTTTTCAGCTTCAGGTTGTCGTAAACCAGTTTGAAGAGCTGATTGAACTCGAGGGTGTCCCCGTTGCCGAGGACGTTTACCAGTTCGTCAGTGACATGATCAGGAACGCGACGGGAGAAACGAGTTTTACGGGTCGGAGTCGTAGCCATAGAGGACGGAATTGTAACACAGGTCAGGATGGTTGGCGAAGGGTTTGTGTCCTGATCAGGTATTTTCTCAGCCGCGAAAATGGCCGAACGAAGTTTTCCCCACTCCTGAGTTGACACTGCAGCTGCCGACCTGGCGATGTATGCACATCGCAGTTGCAACTTCTGGTTATTTGGCCGCAATCTTAAAAAGCTGCTTCTTGGTGCGGATGAAGATGGCTCCATCGGCCACGGCAGGTGAGGCGGTCATGGCATCCGGCAGTTTGTTTTTCGCCAGGAGCTCAAACTTGTCCGCTGCCTTGATGACATGGATGTCCCCGCGGTCGTTGCAGAAGTAAAGCCGGTCACCGGCCACGATTGGCGAAGGCAGGTGCTGACCTGGGAAACGGTCCTCCCAGATGTCCTTGCCGGTTTCAGGGTTCATGCAGGTGACGATACCACCACGTGTGATCTGGAAAAGCAGGCCTCCCGCCAGTACGGGGCAGGATTCGCTGGCATTGCGCTTCTCGCGGTCCCAGAGCACGTGGCTTTCGGTGATGTCACCCTTCATCTGGGCATCGATCTTCACCCCCAGGGTGTGAGCACGTTCGGAGCCGGTGTTCAGGATCAGCACCTGCTTCTGAACCAGCGGGCGGATGGCGGCATTGAAGCCGCCGTGGCGGATGGTCCACAGCTCCCTGCCGGTGGCGGCCTCATAGCCAAAGGCTGCCCGTGAGCCGACGGAAACCAGGGTTTCAACGCCACCCAGGTTGAAGACACTGGGGGTGTGGTAGGCCTTGCGCATGTCGCCATCGCGCGTGGGCTTGCCTTCCTTGTCGAGGTCACCGTAATCGGTCGTGCGTGCGGTTTTCCAGACGGTCTCGCCAGTCTCCTTGTTCAGGGCAGTGACGAACTGCTCATTGATGCCATCGAACGTCAGGATGAGCAGATTGCCATGAATGATCGGGGAGGAGCCAGGGCCGCGGTAATGACGCACATTGATGTCACGGCGCTGCCAGACCACCTTGCCAGTCTGAGGGTCGATGCGTGCCGTGCCATAGGTGCCGAAGTGAACGTAAAGCGCGTCCGCCTCCAACACCGGCGAAGGAGCCGCATAGTTGTTCAGCGGGTTGCCCAGATCTTCCGGGCTGGGATTTTCAAACACCAGCAGGTGGTGCACGACCTTGCCGCTCTGCCGGTCGATGCCATAAAGATACTGCTTCTTGCCATCGGCGGTTGCTGAAGTGAACCACACGCGGTCACCGCCGATCACCGGCGTGCTGTGTCCATCATCCTGAAGGTCGGTTTTCCAGACGATGTTTTCGCCGGTGTCGGAATTCCAGGTCAGCGGCAGCCTCGCTGCTTCTGCAGCAGGCACCACTCCATCATAGGTGGGTCCATTCTTGTCCGGCCAGAAGAGCGGCGTGGTGGGCACTTGAGCCTGGAGAAGGCCGCTGCCCAGGGCAGCCAGCGTGAGAACGGAGCAAAGTCGGATCATGGGGGCGCTAGTCACGGCTTCCTTAGTGACATTCTTTCGACTTTGGCGAGCCTGAATTCGTCTCCAGCCGCCATTCGTGGCCGTCGCGGGGGCAAAACCTAGCACACCGGCGGCGTTTCCATGCAAATGCCCATTCATCTCACCTCACGTCGTCAGTTTATCGCCCAGATTGGAGCCGCCGCCTTCTCCACGGCTGGGACTTTCGCCGCCGAGGTGGATGAAGGCTTGATCGCGATCCTGAATGACACGCACATCGGTGCGCAGCATCCGGCAGGCGCTTCAATCCCCACAAATCTGCGCAACACGATCTCCTGGCTTCTGGCCCTGCCGAAGCAGCCCGCCGCTGTCATCATCAATGGCGACCTGGCGCTCAAGGACGGCCAGCGCGGCGACTACGAGCATTTTGCGCGGCTCATCGCTCCGCTGCGCGAGGCCGGTGTGCCGCTGCATCTCACGATGGGCAATCACGATGACCGCGCGGTGTTCTACGATGTGCTGAAGAGTGATCAACCTGCCTCACCAGCGGTGGAATCGAAGCATGTCGGCCTGGTGAAGCTGCCGGGTGCGAACCTGTTCCTTCTCGACTCCCTCAAAGCCACCATGGTGACGCAGGGCCTGATGGGTGAAGCCCAGCTCACCTGGCTCACCACGCTGCTGGATGCCCATGCCGACAAGCCTGCGCTGCTCTTTGCCCATCACAATCCCAGGCTTGGCGGTGATCCCCTCCATTTTCCCGGTGGTCTGGAGGATTCGGAGCCGCTCTGGAAGGCCATCGCAGGCCGCAGGCACGTGAAAGCCTACGTCCATGGGCACATTCATCACCGCGACTTCTTCCAGCATGAGGGCATCCACATCCTCAACACTCCGGCGACCTCGTATGTGGCGGACAAAAAGACCTCCACCACGGGCTGGACGATGCTGCGCCTGACCTCCGGTGGTGCCCAGGCCACCACGCACACACATCTGCCGGATCATGCCTGGAATGGGGTCGTCACGGAGTTGAAGTGGCGTGCCTGAGCAAGAAGAAGGCTTCAGACCCGTAGGTTAGGCCGCCGTGATCACCTCGCCTCCCGAGATCCATCTTTCCCGCCGCCGCTTTGTAGAGGTCGGTGGCCTGGGCATGCTGGGGCTGGGCCTGAGCCAGCTGGGGGCCACGGCCTCACCCGCGCGGAGCCCGGCCACAGGGCTTGGCAAGGCCAAGTCGGTCATCTTGATCTTCAATGGCGGCGCGCCAAGCCACATCGACCTCTGGGATCCGAAGCCGGATGCGCCGCAGGAGATCCGCGGTGAGTTCAAGACCATCCGCACCAACGTCCCTGGCATTCATGTCACCGAGCTGCTGCCGCAGATGGCGAAGCGCATGGACAAGCTGGCGCTGATCCGCTCAGTGCATCATGGTCACAGCAGCCACAATGGCGGCATGTACTGGGCCACGGCGGGCCGGCCTTACCGCGTGGACAGCACGCTGATCAATCCCAGCCCTTCCGACCTGCCCGGAGTCGGCACCCTGGTGGGCTGGCTGGCGCAGCGCGATGGCTTCAGCAAAGGCGTGCCGCCTTATGTCATCACCCCGTTTCCCCACTGCGACAGCAAGGTTTACCTCACCCCTGGCCAGTTCGGCGGCTGCCTCGGCAAGCGCTACGACCCTTACGTCCTCGATGATGATCCGAACGCGGCCAGCTTTCGTGTGCGCAACATGGGGCTGGATGCCAGCCTGACGCCCACGCGTTTTCAGGAAAGGCTGTCGCTGCTCAAGGACTTTAGCGCCCTCTCCACGCCGATTGCCTCACCGCAGGTGGGTGAGATCGACATTTTCAATCAACAAGCCGCGCAGCTGCTGCAATCTGGCAAGGCCGCCGAGGCTTTCGATCTATCCAAAGAGCCCGACAAAGTGCGTGAGCGCTACGGCAGGCACAGTTGGGGCCAGTCGCACCTGCTCGCCCGTCGTCTGGTGGAGGCAGGCACGCGTTTTGTCACCACGGTGAACGGCCCATCAATCACCTGGGACACCCACAAGGACAATTTCAACGGCCTCAAGAACCGTCTCGTGCCGCCGATGGAGCAGGCCTACGCCGCGCTGCTCGATGACCTTGAAGAACGCGGACTGCTCGAAAGCACGCTCGTCGTCTGGATGGGTGAATTTGGCCGCACGCCCAAGATCAATGGCGACGCCGGACGAGATCACTGGCCCGGCTGCTACAGCGTCCTGCTCGCCGGTGGCGGCGTGCGCGGCGGGCAGGTCATCGGCAGCAGCGATGCCACCGGGGCCTATCCCAAAGACCGTCCTGTCTCACCGGCAGACATCCATGCCAGCATCTATGCCGCGCTTGGCTACGACCATCGCGGGATCAGCTACCGCTCCGCCGATGGTCGTCCCGTGGCATTGACGGAAGGCGCAACGATCCACGAATTGTTCTGAGCCGGAAGCGCGTTTGGAGAAGATGCGTCCTCTCCTTTTTGCGGCTTCGCTTTTCATTGCCTCTGCCTTCTCTGCGGAACCTCTCAAAGTCGTCCTCGCTGGCGATTCGACGGTGGCCAGTGTGCCGAACCCGCCGAAGGACCGGCCGGATCTCGCGGGATGGGGGCAGATGCTGGGCGAGTTCATGCCGCAGGCCACCGTGGTGAATCATGCGCGCTCGGGAACGAGCACGAAGAGTTTTCGGGACCTCGGACTGTGGGATCGCGTGCTGAAGGAGAAGGCGGACTGGGTGCTGATCCAGTTCGGGCACAATGACCAGAAGGATGACCCGAAACGTGGTACGGATGCGGCGACGACGTATCGCGACAACTTGCGGGCCTTCATCCGCGAGGTGCGCGAGGGCGGTGGGAAGCCGGTGCTCGTCACCTCGGTGTCGCGGCGTGTGTATGTGGATGGCAAGCTGACCACCTCGCTCACGCCCTATGTCGAGGCAGCGAAGGCAGCCGGCGCGGAAATGCAGGTTCCGGTGATTGATCTGCACAAGGCGAGCTTTGCGCTGTTTCAGCAGCTCGGGGAGAAGTTTTGCCTGCTTTACGGACCTGGCGAGAAGGACAAGTCGCACTTTTCCCGCGAAGGCGCTCGCATGATGGCGCGGCTCGTTGCCGAAGGCCTCGAGCGCGAGGTGCCTGCACTACGACCCCACCTGCAACTGGTGCCGCCTGCCCCTGCCGGGCTGCCTTTTGAGGTGAAACTCACCACGGTCTCGAAAGGCTATGATGGAGAGACCTGCTGGGTGCATCCGCGCGCAGGAGCGATCCCCGGCAAGACTCCCAGCGTGGTCCTCACCATGCAAAAGCTTCTCCTCACCGGCAGCGATGTCTTTTATGCCCTGAATGAAACGCGCAGTGAGGACCTGGGCGCGACGTGGAGCCCGGTCAAAGAGCATGCCGACACGCTGGGCCGCCGCCCGGAGCCTGGTGGCGTGGTCGTCGCCGCCTGCGATTTTACGCCCAAGTTCCATGCCAAGTCTGGCAGGCTGCTTGGCATAGGCCATACCGTTCGTTATGCCGGTGACCACGTGATTCCAGTCCGCTCGCGTGAGACAGCCTGGTCGGTCTATGATGCCTCAAGCCGGTCCTGGACGCCTTGGAAGACTCTGGAGATGCCGAAGCAGGCCCAGTTTTTCAACGCTGGTGCAGGCAGCGTGCAGCGCTTTGATCTCGAAAATGGTGACATTCTCCTGCCGGTCTATTTCAAGGCGGAGAAGGACAAGTTTTACCGTGTCACGGTGCTGCGTTGCAGCTTTGACGGCACCACGCTCAGGTATCTGGAGCATGGCACCGAACTGGCGCTCGAATCCGGCCGCGGCGTGTATGAGCCTTCGATCACCCGCTGCGCCGGCAAATTCTACCTCACGCTGCGCAACGACACGGCCGGCTACGTGGCGGTGAGCGATGATGGCCTCCGCTTCGGCCCCATCCAGCCCTGGAAGTTCGATGACGGCACCGAACTCGGGAACTACAACACGCAGCAGCACTGGGTCACGCACAAGAACCGCCTCTACCTCGTGTACACCCGTCGTGGAGCCCATAACGATCATGTGATGAGGCACCGTGCACCGCTGTTCATGGCCGAAGTGAACCTGCAAACTCTCGCCGTGAAGCGTGCCACGGAGTGCATCCTGGTGCCGGAACGTGGTGCCCGCCTCGGCAACTTTGCCGTCACCGAGGTCAGCGAAAACGAAACCTGGGTCACGGTGGCCGAATGGATGCAGACGCATTCACCGAACATCGTCATCCAGCCCGAAAATGCCTTTGGAGCGGACAATTCCGTCTTTGCCGCCCGGATTCTCTGGAAGGACTGAGAAGGCTCAGACCTTCGTGAGCTGGCGGCGCAGGTTCAGCTCCAAGATGGTGAGGATCACGGCCATGGTGAAGAGGATCACGAGACCGTTGATCCACAGCGTGCTGAACTCCGTGCCGAAGTAGCGTTTGGCCGTGCCAAAGAACACGTTCGGGCTGCGCTTGCGGCGGTAGTCTTCACGCTCCATTTCGGCCTTCGTCACGAGGTCGAGCACCTTGCGGTTCACATAAACCTCCTCGGCACTGACTCCATCCTGCTGTTCCAGGGCTTTTTGCAGCAGCTTGGGCTCAAGACGGCCATGAATGCTGTCGGAACGGATGGCGTTGAGCAGCTCGACCGCCTCATCGGCATTCTTGGCGTAGAGCCCGGAGACCACGGCGAGCGCCTGCTTGGCCACGTCGAGCTCCTTCTGCTGATCCTTGGTCATTTTGATCTCCGGCGGCAGGTCCACGAGCTGCTGAATGCGTGCCTCGAGCTGGTCCTGCGCGGAGGTGAGCGGATTCAGCTTGGCCTGGGAGATCAGCATCGCCTCATAGCTCCAGCGCAGCGGCATGAACTGGCAGATGAAAGGCACCTTGAGCTTGCTTGGCTCGTCTTCTTCCGTCACCCCGGCACGCTCCAGCCAGCGGGTCACGGAATAGACAAAGTCGAGGTTCTTGTTCATCTCCTCGTATTTGATCAGCGCGCCGCCGAGGATGATCTGCGGGATCAGGATGAGCGGGATGGCGTTGATGGCGGTGCGGTTGTCATTCACCACGCAGGAGATCAGCAGGCCCAGGCAGGCGCCGGTGAGCGAGGTGATGAACATCCACCAAAGATGCACCCAGAACATGTCCCGGATCTCCAGCACGCCATTGCCAATGATCAGGTAGATCACGCACTGCACCAGCGCGAAGGTGCTGAGCGAGATCACCTTGCCGCAGAGATAGTAGAAGGTGCGGAGGTTGTGGTTCCGCTCCCGGTTCAGCAGGTGACGGTCGCGGATGATTTCATCGGCGCTGTTGGTCAGGCCCAGGAACATCGCCACCACCAGGCTCATGAAGAGGTAGGTCGGGACGTGGAAGGCGGTGGCGAAGGTGTAGTTTTCCTCCTCGCTGTACTTGAGCACGCTGGAGATGAGGAAGGCCAGCAGCGGTGCCTCCAGCAGCGTGGTGAGCAGGTTGGTGCGGTTGCGCAGCTTCGAGAGGAAGGCGCGCTTGAGGTTGGTGTAAAAGAGGATGCTCTCCTCCCGCAGGGTGTGCTTCGGCGGCTTCGGCACCGTGCGCGACCGGGTCAGGCTGCTCTGTGAATCATCGCGCGGCCTGGAGATGACGTTGGTGGCACCGGGCATGGCCTGCACCTTGGCCATGCTTTCCAGCAGCAGATGGCTTTGGTAGCGGTCACGCCAGAAGTTTGGCGGGAAACGCCGTGCGGCCACCAGGTGGCCATCGGCGCTGCGTTCCTGGATGATGTCGCCGCTGATGTCGCGCAGCGGGGTTTCGAGCACGTCGAAGACGAAGTCCGGCGTGATGTTGGCGGGCATTTCCGCCTCGCGCTGGCCGGTCTCGTCATTGTAGGCCTTCCAGAAGTATTCGAGGAGGCCCTGCGGAGTGCCGAAGAAGGCCATCTTGCCGCCCTTGTCGAGCAGCAGCGCCTTGTCGAACATCTGCAGCAGCCTCATGCTCGGCTGGTGGATGGAGACGAGCACCAGCTTGTTGCGCGCCAGGCTGCGGATGATCTCCAGCACGTGCTCGCTGTCCTTGGAGGAAAGGCCCGATGTCGGCTCGTCAAACAGGTACACGTCGGAGATGCCGATCATGTCCAGGCCGGCGTTGAGGCGCTTGCGTTCACCACCTGAGAGGAATTTTTGTTCGGGCGTGCCAGCCAGCCGCTTGCGCATGTCGGCGAGGCCCAGTTCGGCGAGCTTGGCCTCCACACGCTTGCGCCGGTCTTCCTCCTTGAGGTGCGGGCAGCGGATCGAGACGGAGAAGTCGAGGTTCTCCTGCACCTTCAGCAGCGGATCAAAGGCATCCTCCTGAGGGATGTAGGCGATGTAGGGCTTGAGGTTGGGCAGGTTGCTGTAAAGCGAGAGCCCGTTCATCAGGATCTCACCGCCCCGGGTCTTGAGCTGGCCGCCCAGCACGCGCAGCAGGGTGCTTTTGCCGCAGCCGCTGGGGCCCATGACGCAGATCATCTCGCCGCGGCGTGCGATGAAGCTGATCCCGTCCAGCGCCGTGTCCTTGCTGTCAAAGCGGTGCGAAAGCTCCCGCACCTCCATCTGGCGGATGACGTTCTTCTCCTCCTCGATGATGCGGTCGCTGAAGTGGCAGCGCAGGAACTGCCCTTCGCCCAGGGTGATCGTGTCGCCATCGCTCAGCGTGATGCGGTCGCGCACCGGGATCTGGCCGATGAAAAGCGGCCGCGAAGAGCGCAGCACCTCCAGCGTGCCGGTCTTCTGGGCGTAATTGCATTCGATGCGCAGCAGGATCTCACCCTCGGTGTCCTCACTCAGCAAAATGTCACCTTCCTCCAGCAGCTCCGGCTTGTTGGAGACGAGGTAGGTGTTGCGGCTGCCTTCCAGGCGGAACTGGCCGCCGAACTCCTGCGCCCGCACCCGCAGGTCGCGCAGGGCGATCTCGATTTCGCCGTGGGCGATGATCTTGTCCTCGATGGAGGCCTCGATTTTCGTGCCCTCGCGCAGGGCGACGCCGTTGATAGTGGCGTTCGTATGGCGCAGGGCCTCCACGGTGACTCCGAGTCCGAAACTGAGGCGCAGGTTTGTCCCGCGGGTTCTTTGCGGGGAGATCTCTGCATCACCGGTCTCCGTGAGGATCAGGTAGAGCTGGGCTCCTGTCAGCGTCTTCTTGGCGTTGAAGTAGGAGGTGAGGTCGTTGAAGTCGAGCGTCACATCCTCCAGGACCACCCGTTCACCAGGGTAGAGGCGTGAGAAATCACCCGGAAGCAGGCGGCGGCTGCGCACAAGGATGGGCGTCTTGCCGGTGTTCTTGATGAGGACGAGGTTTTGATAGCGGAAAGCCGTCACCCGGCAGTCTTCCGAGAGCGAGCGCAGCACCACCGAGCTGGTTTCATCGGAGCCGACCTCCAGCGTCTCCAGAGGCTGGCCGCTCTTGGTGACAAATTCCTCTTCGGGAGAGCGGTCGCCAGCATTGAGCTGATAGACGATGTCGATGGCCTGGGCGGCGATGCCCAGGTTTGTCATGAAGAGGTAGAATTCCACCATCTGCCGCTGGTTCGAGGCCGACTGGGAGATCAGCAGGTAGAGCTGCACGCAGAGCAGGATCTTCTGATCCATCGCCAGCTGTCCGCTCAGATCCTTCGCCCGTTGCGCCAGGTCCTGCGGCTGCTGCAGCGCCTCAAAATAGAGGCGGCGCATGTCCGAATAGATGGCCCCGGAGTAGTCGTAGCGCAGGTAGCCCAGTGAGCGCTCGATTTCCTCCTCCTCGACATCTCCGTCGAGCTTGGAGAAGCCGGCGAAGACCTCAATGAGCACGGGCAGCATCGCATCCCTCGTCGTTCCAGGCTGGATGGCCTCTGCAGCGCGGCCAATCAGCTTGTTCCACCAGTGCCGCGCCTTGTCCACAGGACCGACGGGCTCCGGGGGGCGCTGAATCAGGGGTCTGGGCATCTGGGCCGTGCTCATGCGTCGGGAGGGCGCGCCGAGTATGGAGGTGGCGCTCTTAAAAACAACCGCTCTTGCCTTCGGAGAGGATTTTCCTTAGCTTCGCGCTCCATGCGCCATTTTCTGCTTCTGGCCTTGATCGCGGCAGCAGCTCCAGCCCGGGACTGGCGCAGCCTGGACGGCACCAGAACCCTGCAGGCGGATTTCGGCGGCCTGAAGGACAATCAAGTGCTGCTCAAGCCCGCCAAGGGGCAGACCACGGTGCTGTCTCTGGCGGCCCTTTCGAAGGAGGATCAGGAGTTCGCGAGGCTGGCGCAGGTTTCGCTGAACGGAGCACAGGTGCTGGGCCCGCAGACTTTGGAGGTGCAAAGCGTCGTTGAGGGGGGTGCGATCGCCCGCCTTGGAAGTCAGGTCCCGCCCGGAAAAGGCCCCTGGGTTTTCACAGGGGAGGTTTTCTTCCTGCTGCAGCCGGGCGCGAAGCTGGAGCGGGGAGATCGTCTGGAGGCTCGGCCGCTGTTTTATGCGGGCAACCGCACCTTCCAGCCTCTCGAAGGCGATGCCTCAGTCATCCGGGCCTTTGCGCTGGAACTGGAGGAGGCCGTGAATGCCGACCTGCGCATCCGCATGGCGGCCGGAGGTGATCCTGCGCGGCTTGCACCTCCTGTGGCCGAGCCTTTGATCGAGCTGGTGACCTCCCGGGGCCTGGCCCTGCCCCTGGGGAAGGGCCTGTTCATCACCGAAACGAATCTGCTCAAGGATGCTGCGACGGTGGTGCTGCATGAGGACGGCAAGGACCTGCCCGTGAAGATCCTCAAGCAGGACGATGCCCTCGGCCTCGCCCTGATCTCCTGCGCCCATGAGATGGAGCCCACCCGGCTCCTGCCGCGCGAGCCAGCGCAGGTCGGCCAGAACATCTTTGCCCTCTCCATCCCGCTGACGAGCACAGGCAAAAGCCTGGCACCCCCTGTTTTGACGCGGGGCATTGTCAGCAAGGCTGGCAGCGGCAGCACCTTCCAGCACGATGCCTCGATCACCGAGGATGCCCTCGGCGGCTACCTCCTGAGCGAGCGCTGGGAGGTGCTCGGGGTTTTCTTTCGCTCCGCCTCAAGGGTGGAAGGTCGCCGGAGCAGCCGATCCAGCTCGGAAAGTGCGCCTGAGGCCGTCCCTTCGCTGCTGGACTGCCTTCATTCGCAGTCCTTGGAAAAACTGTTCGTTGAAGCAGGAAAGGACAAGTCGGGCCGAATGCCCGGCGTGCCGAGTTTGAAGTCCGGCAGCCTGGGTCGTGATGCCGCGGAGGTGATCGGCCTGCTGCGCAAAAGCACCGCCCTCATCGTCGCGACCCGTGAAGTCCGGCATGACCCTCCGGCGAAAAAGGCGGCAGCCTCTCCAGCAGCTGGGGCTGGTCCTACGGCTGGAGGCAGCACCCAGTTCAGCTTGAGTGGATCAGGCATTCGCCACAACAGCCGCTGCCGCTACTTCAACGCCGCCAAATCCTGCCAGGCTGGCGAGGGCAAGGCCTGCAAGCTTTGCGGCGGCTGAGCCCGGCCCTGCACTCAGGTCCCGCGGCGCTTCAGCACCGCCACCCAGCGGTCCACGGATTTTCCCGGGGCATCCGAGAGAGCGCGCGAGGCCTTGTTGCGCTTGTTGCTCACCACCTCCATGCCCAGCGCCTCCAGCGCCCGAAGCGCCAGCCGGTGCTCTACGTCAAAATAGCTCGTGATCACCAGCATCCCGTCCGGCCTCAGCTTGGCGATCCCCTGGTCAAAGATCTTCTTCCAAAGCTCCTGGCCGTGCCAGAAGTTCTGATGACGCAGGAACACCATGTTGAAGTCGTCGCCGAGCTCCTTGTGCTGGTCGATCTTGGTGGCGTCCTCGATCAAAAACTGCGCCGGCAGGTGCGCGTGCGTCTCCCGGGCCTGGCGGATCTCTCGGATGCGGATGTCTGCACCCACCATCTCCACACCGCCGCCCTGCGTCAGTTCGGAGCCCACCTGGATCAGGGTCTCCGCCTCATCGCAGCGCCCGCAGGCGAGGTTCAGGATGCGCATGTCCCTTGCCGCCTGTGGCAGATGCGGCTGCAGGGAGTCCTGCAGCAGCGTTTTCAGCTTCTGCATGTCTTCAGCGATCGGGTTGGGCAGGTCAGGTTTCATCAGAGCACGGGTTGTAGGACCGTTCAGGGAACTGTATCCGCCCAGCTTCACCCGACAACCGCCCACCTTGGCAAAGGCCGAAACTTCATGTCAGGCGCAGGTTTTCCCCCTTGCTTCTCCCAGGCCTCCGCTTTCCCATCCGGCCATGGCACTGATCATCAATGGCGAAGAGATCGACGACGAGGTCATCGAGTCTGAATTCCGCAACGTCAAAGGGCACTACGAGCGTCTGCTCCAGGTGGCCTGCTGCGAGCGCGACCCCGAATTCCGCGGCTATGCCAAGGACAACATCATCTCCCGCGTGCTGTTGAACCAGGAGGCCCTCAAGCGCATCCCCGACGTGGATGAAGGCGCCGTCACCGCCCGCCTGAGCAAGCTCATCGAGGACGCTGGCGGCGAGACCCAGTTCTACCTGCGCATCGGCATGCCTTACAAGGACGAGAAGCTCGTGCGCGAGAACGTGGCCGGCGGCGTCCGCCTCGACCAGATGCTCGCGCAGATCTACGGCCCTGAGCCGGAACCCACCGAGGCCGACCTCCGCGCCTTCTACGAGAAGAACCTCGCCAGCTACATGAGCGAGGAGATGATCCATGCCGCCCACATCACCAAAAGCCTGCAGGG
>CALDGV010000615.1 GCA_937941745.1 uncultured Prosthecobacter sp.
ATGCGGATGCGCTCGACACAAATCGGAAAGAGATATTCAGCCTTTCCGATGAGACGGTGATTGCTCCAGGTCATGGGCCGTTGAGCAGTGTGGGTGAAGAGAAGTCGCACAATCCCTTTTACCCTGAGTTTAAGAGCTGATTAGCCTCAGGTGGGGAAAGTTCCAGAAGCTCTGAAAGTCACAAAAAAGCCTTCCTGGAAACCAGGAAGGCTTTTTTTGAAAATGCTCTGAGGAGCAAGCTTTACTGTGACACTCCGACGTTGGCTCCGACGCCACCTGCGCTTGGAGCACCATTGAAAGGAGTAATGTTGATGCTGCCGCCACTGCCGACATTGCCGCCGCTCTCACCTCCAGAGCCTCCGCCCTGGCCCCCTCCTGCGTCTCCGCCTGTGCCGGTGCTTCCGGTGAAACCTTGGGTGACGACATCGCCGTTAGGCATGATGGTGATGGTGGCTGTGTTTCCGCTGCTGTCAGTAACGGTCACGACAGGGTTGCCCGAGCTGTTGGTGGACGAGGTGGCGCTGAAACCGGTATTGTTGTAAACAGTGACAGCGGCACCACCGATGTTGAAGTTGAAGACTTCAAAGGCAGGAGGGTTGAAGTCAGGCTCCCAACGCATGGCGACGTAGCGTGTTTTGACCGGCTTGTCTGGCTTGATGGTCAGATGGCCGCTTCCCTGGGTGTCTTCGGCGCTGGCCACAGGAGTTGCGTTTTCGAGAGCGGATGCATCGAAAGCCAGTCGTCCTCTCCAGTCTTCCTTCTCAGGCAGCACATCGAATGTATAAACATTCAAGCGAACCGGACGGGAAGAGTGGACTGAGGAGAACTCTTTCAGGGACCGAATCTGCCCAAGATCATAAACTGCGGTGCGGTATTTTTCGTCAGATTCAGGGAAGCTGAGCTGGCTGGAAGCAATGGCCTCACCACGGCTCGAATACTGCTCGGGATTGAGGTAGATGAGGCGACCACCTCCGATTCCGGAGGCAAAGTTCACTGGAGCACCCGAACCATCGTCATTCTGAGTCACCGTGTAGTTGGACTCGTTGTCGGCACCGAAGATCTGAAGACCACGAATCGTGCCGCTGCGAACAACCTGGAACTGCAGACGAAGATAGCGGCCCTGTGCGGCCCCGAGGTCAAGCTTCACGAGGCGGTCTGCAGGTGAGAAAACGGCGCTGCCCTGGGTGCTCCAAGCCTTGCCATCGGTGCTCAATCCAGCCTCAACTTTTCCTTCGAGTCCGTCATTCACAAACGAGGCTGATTTGACCAGCGACTGGCGAACAAATTTGATGACCGCCTCGCTTTTGCCGGCTGCCAGCTTCACAGGCTTGACTGGATCTCCAAGAATCAGGTTGTTCTGCCCATCAATCCCAGAGGCTTTTTCCACAATGGTTCCATTCAGTACCAAGCCCATGCTGACAGGCTTTTTGTCGATGCCAGGAAGCCGTGCCCACTTGGCCAGAGCCAACGGCAGCAGGCACACGGTTGCGATCAAGGTGTAAGCAGGGGCTTTTCTCATGACGTTGTTCGGAAAGGGGGGAAATGAATTCTGGGGCAAAGTACACTAATACCCTGCAAATTAAGGAGTTGAATCATAGCCGGATGGCCGTGTAAAGGCATTTTTCAAGAGTGAAAAAAGGGTGAAAGATTCGTTTCCTGATCGTCAGTTCAGGCGCTGGCCACCGTGATCTCCCGTCGATTGGCCTGGAGTTGGCGAGCCTGGACTTTGCCAGGTGCGAAACGCTGGATCCGCTGAATGAAGGAAGGAATCGCTTCCTCGACCTTTAAGTCATTCATTTTCAACGTCAAAATCAACCAGTTCGGATGGAGCTGACGGGTCAATTTTTCAATGTAGGCAATCGCCAGATCCGGGTGAAGGTTCATGTCGGATGCCAGCAGATCCACTTGGTCTGGAAGCTTCTGGAAATTCAGTTCCCCGGCGGGCATTGAAAGGTGCTGATAGGATGGGTGGCTGCCAACCTGGGGAGCCATCTTTCCTGTATCCACACCCCAGACCTTCATGCCCCGCTGCAGCAGGGCCCAGGAGGCACCGCCTGGGGCGCTTCCCAGCTCAAGAGCGACTTTGCCGTTCAGCATTCCTGGAGAGTCCAGCTTCAGCCACGCCAGGGCTTGTTCCATTTTCAGCCAGGCGCGGGAAGGGGCATCCTGCGGGAGGTGAATGCGTGGCAGTCCTCCCGGGGTGGGATGAGCGGACGGGCCGGGTTCGTGCAGACCCAAAAACCAGGGTTCACCCTCCTCTCCGACAATGACATCGAGCACGAGCCGGTTGGCTCTCTGCGGGCCTAGCCGGTCATTCAGCTCTTTTTGCAGGTCATCCATCTGCGCCCAGGTCGTTTCAGGCACGCCATCTTCGTCTGTCAGTCTTGGAAAAACATGAATGGCCGCCAAAGGCGTCTGTATCCGCTCTGCCACCTCATCAACTGAGCGTGCCATGCCAGCAGAGTATCCGCTCACGGAGGCAAAGACGGCGTTGAGGTTGAAATGAGGAGGCAGTTCCTGCCGCGCTTTCCACGTGATCAGTTGCGGCCGCATGAATGCAGGGGTCAAAAGATCACCGTATCGGGCAGCCACCTCTCTTTTCAGAGAGGCTTCCGAGCCTGCCCTGCAGGTGGCAAAGACAAAGTCTGTTTGAGGTCGCATTTAGGGGGGCACCTTGTGCCACAGCCTGCGGCAATAAAAAGCGCGACCTGAAGCAGGTCGCGCCTGAAGTTCACTGCAGCAGGGCAGGGAAGCTGGGGATCAACGGTAGTAGGGCTGGCCGTTGGGGTAGTAGCCCGCTGGCTGGCGCTGACCCTGATGGTAGTAGCCCTGCTGCTGGTTGTAATACTGGGCGTTACGCTGGTCTTGGGCGTTGCCGATGGCGTTTCCGCCCAAGGCACCCACACCGGCTCCAATGGCAGCTCCTTCGAGGCCGCGCCCGCTTTGGTGGCCGATCAAGCCGCCCACGGCAGCTCCGCCAAGGGCTCCGATCACAGCGCCCTGCTGGGCGTTTGGACCGGTCGCGCAGGAAGAAATGGTAACAATGGCAAGGATGGAGAGGGTGATTTGTTTCATAAAGATGTCGGGGACAGCTGTTAGTCGAAACTACGATGGATTTGTTCACAAGAAACCAGGATTTTCATGGCAATACCTTCTCGATGACGGCGTTTTGGGGCGCATGAAGGCATTCAACGTCCTGTTTTCCCTCCTCACTGTCTCCTCGGCTGCTCTGGCAGCAGAATCCAAGCCGCTGCTCGCCGTCCCTGGCAAAGTGGTTTTTGAGAGCAAACTGGATGCAGTTCCAGCGGCACCTTGGAAGGCGGCCAAGGGCAAGTGGGAGCTGGTCGGCGGCGTTTGGAGGGGCTCCGAAATCCCCGAGGACAATCATGGCGCCGTGATCCGTCTGCCGAACAAGCTGCAGGATTTCGTCGTGGAATATGAATTCAAGTTTGAAGGCGCTCGAAGCACCAGCCTTTCCATCAACGCCTTGAAGGATCACATGGCGCGCATCATGATCACTCCTGCCTCTGTCACGATCCAGCGGGATGACAATGACCACGAAGGGCCCGACAAGGCGGTGGTTTTTGCCCGCTTCGCCACCACCCTCACGCCTGGGGTCTGGCACAAAGTCCGTCTCGAAATGGTCGGAGATGCCATGGTGGGGCAGGTGAACGACCTCGTAGCCTGGGGTAGCAGTGACTTGTTCAAATCAACCAAGGCCTCACCTGGCTTCACCGTGGCTGGGCAGTCGGTGGATTTTCGCAACCTGACCATTTGCGAAGCGTCGCTGAATCCTGGTTGGGAGGCGGCCAAGGCCTCCTTGCCGAAGCCAGGTGAAAAAGTGGCCCCGGTGGCTGCTCCCGCGGGCAAAGGGAAAGGCAAAGCCAAGGGGAAAAAGAAGGCTGCCTGAGCCGGCGGATCGAACTTGAGCTTCCCTCAGGAGCCTCTCCTGAGGCGTCACTCTCGTGCAAGGCAGCGTGACCTCGTTTGTCTGGAGTGAAAATGGTGGAGGCGAGGGGAGTTGAACCCCTGTCCGAATGGC
>CALDGV010000616.1 GCA_937941745.1 uncultured Prosthecobacter sp.
AGGGCAGTTCGGGCGGTCTGGCGTTGAGGTTTTCTTTGTGATCTCCGGTTTTGTCATCACCCGGAAGATACTCAGCCAAGTTGCTTTGGGTGCTTTCAGTCTCCGTGACTTTTACCTGGGCAGAATCTACCGTCTGCTGCCCGCCCTCGCCGTCACTCTTCTAATGGTCTGGCTTGGCGCATGGTGGCTGATGTTCCCCTCTGAGTTGAAGGTTCTCGCCAACAGTTCTCTGGCGGTGCTGACAGGCATTGCCAATTTACACTTTGCCCGCCACCTCGACTACTTTGCCCCCACCTTAGAAGCGCATCCGCTACTGCACACTTGGTCGTTGGCTGTGGAGGGACAGTTTTACCTGCTGTTTGCCGCCTTGCTAAGCAACTTACTTCCTCGCTCACGTCTTCGGTGGGGGCTTGTTGTGCATTCTGGAGTGGTTCTTTCCGCAGTGCTTGTCTGGCTTGTGCCCCGGCATGCCTTCTTTGCTCTGGAAAGCAGGGCTTGGCAGCTTGGGCTGGGCGCACTGCTGACGATCGGCGGAACCATCAAATGGAATGCTGTCTGGTCTTGGATGGGCGCGGCCATGGTCCTGGGAAGCTTCATGCTGAATTCCGTGCAAGTGCCAACACCCGTGCCGGGATCCTTGTTTGTGACGGCAGGAACTGCTTTGTGGATCGCTTCAAGAGCAGGAGGTCCGGGGTGTTTTTGGCATCATGGGCTGACCCTTGCTCCTTGGAGATATGTCGGCCGCTTGTCGTATGCACTTTACCTCGTGCACTGGCCTGTGCTGGTCTTTGCCCCAAGAGTCCTGCCAGCATGGCGCGCTGAGGAAAAGTTTTTGGCAGTGCTGCTCAGCATCGCACTCGCCATGATGTTACACCATCTGGTGGAGACTCCAGCCAGACGAGTCCGTTCACCGCTCCAAGCCGGGCTTCTCACTGCTCTTACGATTGGCCTTATGTGCGGCTCCGGATGGGTTCGTTTGCAGCAGGGCTGGATCGGAAGCCCTGCCGAAGCAAGCCTTCGCAGGGTCTGGCCGCAGTGTGACCAACCCAAATCAGAGACCGAACGCTGGCTGAATTTGGGAACTGCATCGCAACCTCCAGAGTTTTTGCTGCTAGGTGACAGCCATGCTCAATGTCTTGTGCCTGGTTTGAATGAGGCCCTTGGGCGGAACCATCGGTCCGCTGCTGCCTGGGTGGCTCATGCTACATTGCCTCTGCAAGGAATCGAAACCTCGGTTCACAGCCTCCAACTTCATCAAGAAGTGCTGCCTGAAGTCATGCGGAGTCAACCAGCACAGACCGTAGTGCTTATGGCGAGTTGGTCATCTTGTCTTTCGGAACATCCATTCCCACTCGCTTCAAAGGACGTGAATGCCCATCACACGGAAGGATGCCGTCTAGAGCTGATGAGTCGGTCACTGAATCAAACGCTCCAGCAGTTGTCAGCCTCCGGAAGACACGTGATTCTGGTTGAGCCCGTGCCGTCCTATCCTGTGCACATCCCGGAGCTGTTGGTTCGACGTTCCCGGTGGAGCGGGCAGCAGCCGGATCCAGCCTTTCAAACGATGCACGATTACCATCAAAGACACTCGAAGGTCCTGAAAATGCTGGGTGATGCGCAGGCTCGCTTTCCGGGAGTCCAAATTCTCAAGACATCAGCGCTGTTTGAGCAGAATGGAGCTTTGACTTATCAGCAAGATGGCCTGTCGCTTTACGAAGACAGCAGCCATCTTTCCAGGCTTGGGGCCGAGAGGATTGTGAATGCTTTGCTGGACATGACGAAGCCCAGCCTTTGACGGTTACTTAAGCTGCCAATGAGCCTGACGGAGCACGGCCAGTTTGGGTTCTTTCATGCTCTCATACCATACGGTCAACAGACTGCCGTCACCGAGTTCCACCGTGCTGGGATAGCCAAGGTCACCGCCCTTGCCATCACCAGAAAGGATGATGGCTTCACTCCAGGTTTTGCCATGATCGCTGCTCAGACGTGCCTGGTTGCCAAAAGGTGGGCGGCGATGTCCATATGTCATCAGCAGGCGGCCATCACGCAGGCGTAGCAGATGGGACGGCAGGCCGAAGCACACGGGATGAGGCTCGCTCCAGGATTTTCCACCGTCTTTGGATTCTGTCTGGAGGGTCCAGCCAGCATGTTGCTTGTTGTGGTTGCGAATGTGCGTCACCAACGTGCCGTCGGCAGCTTCGACCGCGTGGAGTTCATGGTAACTTTTGACAGGGTCATCACCTTCACGTGCAGGAATCTCGGCCAGCCATTGCCAGGTAAGGCCATCATCCTTGGATTCGCAGACGCCGACTTTCTTGTCTCCGGTCCAGAGCTGTTTGCCTGCATACAACAGGCGACCATCTTTGAGCTGGATGGGCCCATGAGGGCTGTTCACGATGGTGGGAATGCGGTTGGACCAGGACAGTCCGCCATCTGTGGATCGCAGTACCCACTCTCCGAGTTCAGCCTGACGCTCCTCGTTGCTGAGTCGGTTGTGCGCAGCCTGCCAGCGGGAGAGTTGGTCGGGCTTCATGGCCTGAGTTTCCCACCCCTTGGGCTTTAATTCAGCAAATGAAGCCTGTTTGGCCAGATAGGGCTCATAGGCCAGCGAGGTGAATGTGGTGACAAGAAGCGAGCCTTTCGCGGTCTCCAGCACACCTGAATCACGATCATCGATCGCAGTATCAAGAAGGACGCGGGGAAAGGTCCAGGTTTTGCCATCATCGCGTGAAGTCATGGCATGAACCTGACCGAATGGACACACATGAGCTTCACGTCCGCCTGACCAGGACACCCACAGTTCACCGTTGGCACGCCGAGCCAGCGTGGACCAGCCATGATAGTATTCAGCCTGCTGGGAGATGACTTTCGTTTCGAGGATGGTTGCAGCAGGCGGCTCGGCGGCGCCAAGGATGCAAGCAGGCAAGATGGTAAGAAGGGGCAACAGAGTGCGGTGCATGCAGAAACTAACGGCCTCTCGAAGGAAAGGTTTACGTTGTCACGATATGGGACCACGCTCCAATCAGGCTCTTCCATGGCTGCACACGCTGACCGATTCTCCATCACCACCCAGGGCAAGGGAACTTATGACATCACGCGGCGTTGTGAGCAGATCGTGCGTGCCTCCGGCATCAGGACGGGAACTGCCACCATCTTCATTCAGCACACCAGTTGCAGCCTTGTCATCTTCGAGAACGCTGATCCGTCCGCCCGGACAGACTTGCATGCCTTTTTTGACCGGTTGGTGCCAGAAGGTGCTCCTTACTTCGTGCACACTCATGAAGGTGCTGATGACATGCCCAGCCACCTGCGCATGGTGCTGACTCGCACAAGTGAGGTGGTTCCCGTGATCCATGGATGCCTTGCTCTGGGGACATGGCAGGGTGTTTTCCTTTTTGAGCATCGGCATGCCACGCATGTGCGGAATGTGGTGGTCAGTGTGGTCGGTGATTAGAATTAAGCGCCTTGCATTGCCGTCGGGCTTTTGCGAAAGAATGACGATGCTTGTCAGCGAAATCACGGACAACCCGGCATGATACGTTCTTGGTTCCAAACGGGCCGGAAATCTCGTGCCTGCAATACCGGAGCTCTGGTCGGAAGCTGGCCCGAGCGACTTGAGACTGCGTGGTCCCTGTTCCGCGAAGTGGTCCCGTCGGATCAACCTTCATGGCAGGTGGCGGACTACGGCTGTGGACGTCAGGAGCTTCGAAGGCTGCTGCCGTCGGGCTGGTCTTATGCGCCGTATGATTGGATGAGCCGGAGCCAAGACACCGTGGTGTGCGATTTTCGCCATGAACTGCCTCAGAGCAGCCATGACGTCATTTTCATCCTGGGTGTCCTTGAATACCTGCCAAAGCCAGCGCGGTTGCTGCGCCATGCCTTGCTTCAGTCGCGGTGGGTGGTCTTTTCTTGCTTCCATGGTTGGAATCCGATGCGTGCATGGCGTGAAGGCTGGAAAGGAAGACTGACTCGTTCGCAGGTTGAGTCGTTACTGAGTGAAAACAGGATTGAGATCAGGAATTACAGGCCATGGCGCCAAGATGGCTCCCTCTGGGTCTGTGAAAATCCTTCGTTCAAGGGAGGTGCCAAGGCATGAAACTCGCCTTGCTGACACCCGCCATCGGTAGCCGGAATATCGGAGATGCCCTGATCGAGAGTGCCATCCGCCGCCTTGTGCCAGCGGAGGCGTTTGAGCGATTCAGCCTGCGTCGTGTGTTGACGCACGAGGAGATGGTGGCCCTGAACGACTGTGATGCCGCAGTCATCTGTGGCTCAAACTTGTATCAGGATCGTCTGCAAACAGTCCTGAACGTCGAGTTTCTGGAAGCTCTCAAAGTGCCACTCATTCCCCTTGGCATGGGAGCTAGTGCGCCGACGGGTCAAATTCCCTCCATGAGCTCCAGTGAAGCTCAGATCGTCCGTGCGCTTCATGCGCGGTGCCGGGTCGGCAGTGTGCGGGATGAGCCGACCCTGCGTTTTTTGAAGGGTCTTGGCATTGAAAACATCCGTCTGACAGGTTGCCCGGTGCTTTTTCATGGTCTTCGCCGTCCGGAAATCACCATTGGCGATGCCGGCCCGGTCACGGTGAGTCTGCGTCAGACGTTTCTCCATGGCGCTGAGTGTCTGGAGCAGGCCCAAGAGGCATTGCTGGAGGCTTTGTGTGTCGCCCACCGGCCGACCTTGATCACGCAGGGGGAGGCTGACCTCTCCCAAGCAAGACGGCTGTCCTGGGCTCATGGTTTAGATCACCTTTTTGACGATGAGAAGACGGGCGATCTCCACACTTGGTTTGCCTCCCATCAGGCTTGGACAGGTGGCTTCCGACTGCATTATGGCATGCTTTCGCTTTCCTATGGGCGTCCTGCCTGGTTCGTTGGACATGACAGCCGCGTGGAAGGCTTCTGCCAGCTGATGGGCCTTCCATATCTGGATATTCGTGATGCCCGGCCTGCTGACGTGCTTGAATGGGGGAAGGGGAGGCTGGGGGATTTCGCCCAGTTTGGAGAGCGTTGGTCCGCGCTGGCTGCGGAGATGCGGGCTGTTCTGGATGCCAACGGACTCCCTTGTGCCCTGGATGCCCCTCAGCCCCCCCGCAAGCCCAAGCTGCTCTTCATGGTGCCGAGACGAAGCTGGGCCTATGATTTTTCCGCGCAATCACTGCGCCGGAGGCTGGAAGGAGAGCATGAGATTCACATTCGGTATTCTACGGATGCGCCGCAGCTACGACCAGAGCCATACGATCTGGCGATGATCTTTTACTGGGGGGAAACAGCGCATCGCCGACGTGGTTTCGACCCCAACCGAGTGGTCGAGTATGTCAGCAGTCACCGCTGGCAGTATCCCGGTAAACACGGCCCTTTGAGTCCGCATAATTTCATCTGGAGGCACCTCAGCCAGGCGGGCACGGTGCTTACGACCAGCCTGCGTCTGTTCAAGCTTCTGCACGGTGAGCATCCCCGGGTGTTTCACGCTCCGAACGGATTCGAGGCGTCTCGTTTCCATTGTCTCCGAAAGCGTTCCGGGCCCCTGCAAATTGGCGCTGCCGGCTTTCTTGGTGATGATGTGAAGGGATATGGTGAAATTCTTGTTCCTGCTGCAGAAGGACATCACTTCGATCTGGCTGAAGGCACGATGAGCCATGAGGAAATGAATGCCTTTTACAATCGCTTCGATGTGATTGCGATCACTTCAGCCCATGAGGGAGAGCCGCTGACTCTGATTGAAGCCATGGCTGCGGGCTGTTTTCCAGTCTGCACGGATGTGGGCATTGTTCCTGAGTTGATCCGGGATCGTGAGAATGGCCTGATTGTCCGTGAACGCAGCATCGAGGCCTTTCGTGAGGCTTTTGCCTGGTGTGCAGCCAATCTCGAGCAGGTTCGTTCCGCCGGCAGCCGCAATGCCGAGGAAATTCGCCAGACTAGGACTTGGGAGAAATTGATGCCCGATTTCGCTGCTCAGCTTGAAGAGACGCTTGCCTGGGCCTCTCGGCCCCGCTTCATCGTTGAGACCTCATTCAATGAGTGGGATCCTGTCTTCCGGCGCCTGCGCCGACTTCTCGGCACTTACCGACAATCCATGGTTCAGACGCCGCTGACCTGTGATGAGCCAGTCGTCGAACTTGCGGATGATGTCCGCCGCCACCGAAGCGCGGGCACAGCCTGGCAGATGCTGCCAGGTCAGTGTTACAGGCTGTATCTATTGCATGAAAGCGGCCCACACGGACTAGGGTGGGATGGATTGGATGAAGCGCTACGAGCGGCACTGCTACCTGCTCCGCCTGAGCGCTGGCCTTGGTTGGTTCGCCTGTCCCGGTGGTGTCGTCGAA
>CALDGV010000617.1 GCA_937941745.1 uncultured Prosthecobacter sp.
TTGACTGACGGTAAACGTGCAGTTCCGGCCGGATCATGCCGTGTGTGAGTCCGCATTTCACCTTCGTCACCGCAAGTGCTGGCGACTCGTGCCAACCACCGCGTGCGAGGTTTGCTGCCGGACCTTGAAGATACAGTGTGTGGTCAAATGCCTCCTTCGCATGCACTTGGCCGTCGTGAATGTGCAGCGTTGGAAAAAATACCGTGTCAGTAAGCGCCGATGGGAACGAAAACGCCATTGGATGCACTTGTGCGTTGCCCGGCTTCAGTTTGAACACGGCAAAGCCAAAGTCCGCATAACCTGGCAGCTTTGCCCATACGCCCTCTGGCAGCCTAAAACGAGCATCCAGCCGGCTGAAGTCCGCAATGGTCGGCACAAAGCTCGCATCGTAAGCGCCGACGGAAACGACTTTGAGCGAATACCCCGCTGCAGCTGGCGCAGCACCAAACGGGTCCGCTCCTCGGCTTTTCGGTATCGGAAACAGCTCCCATAGATCCGCGAAGACGTTCTCATACTTCGAGAAGTCGAAAAACTTCACCGCATCCTCTCCAGAACCGGTTTTGACCGGAATCGGCAGCACCATCGCCAGATCTTGCGACGCGTTCACGGACATCTGGTAGATGATCACCTGATTCCCACGCTCGCCCAGCCGCGCGAAGATGCGGGTGTTTTTGACCTCCTCGACTTTTCCAGTGAAGCAGCACATGATGCGGCATGCTAACCAACCGCCATACCTCTTGTCCAGCATGAATCTCCCCGACCTCGTCACCTATCTCGACACCGAACTGCGCATCGCGGAGATCGCGGATTACTCGAATGCGCTCAACGGCCTCCAGCTCGAAAATCACAACGGCAAGGTCACCAAGATCGTCGCCGCTGTCGATGCCACCCTGCCCGTGATGAGCAAGGCAGTCGCTGCGGGAGCAGATTTGCTGATCGTGCATCACGGCATGTTCTGGACGGGCCTGCAAACGTGGACAGGACCGGTGTTTCAGAAAATGAAGGTGGCGCTGGATGCGGGGCTGGCAGTTTACAGTTGCCATCTGCCGCTGGATTTTCATCCCACGCTCGGAAACGATGCGGTTCTGGCCCGTTCACTTGGCTTCGAACCCTGCGACCACTTCATGAAGACCAAGGGCACGGAAAACGGTGCGAAGATCGAGACGGAGATCAGCCGTGACGACCTCGTGAAGCGCCTCGAAACCGCCACCGGCTCACGCGTGCATGTCTGCGCCGGAGGAACGGCGGTGTGCCGAAAGATCGGCATCATGACCGGCGGCGCAGGCTCGGAGGTCGCCGCGGCGGCAAAGTCGGGCATCGACACCTTCATCACCGGCGAAGGCCCGCACTGGAGCTACACACTGGCCGAAGAACTCGGCATCAACCTCATCTATGGCGGCCACTACGCCACGGAGACCTTCGGCGTGAAGGCGCTTGCGGCGCACATCAAGGCGAAGTTCGGCATTCCGTGGGAGTTTGTGGATCATCCAACGGGGTTGTAAGCATGCGTGGCGGATTCTTGAGCACCGATTTCTTCGAGCGTGACGTGCTCGACGTTGCGCACGACCTCATTGGTGTCGAACTCGTCTGGAACGGTTGTTCCGGCATCATTGTGGAGACGGAGGCCTACGCCGTTGAAGGCGATCCGGCCTGCCACACCGCCTCGCGGCCCAGTGCGCGTGAGTTTGTGAAATCGAAGCCGCCCGGCGCGGCTTATGTCTATTTCAACTACGGCATGTACTGGCTCTTCAACCTGCTCGTCAAAGGCGGTGACCGCGATGGCTTGATCCTCATTCGTGCCTTGGAGCCGACAAAAGGGGTCGAACACATGCAAAGCCGCCGCAGTCGCGAAAAGACCCTCGAACTGTGCTCCGGGCCTGGAAAACTCGCGCAGGCACTCGCCATTGATGGCACGCATCACGGGCTGCTGATGGCCGGGAAGGGGAGGAAGGCCGGCTGTGGGTTGAGGCCTGCCGATTCATCCGCGCATGAAATTGTGAGCGACATCCGCGTGGGCATCAGCCAAGCCGTGGATTTCCCGTGGCGGTTTTTATCGCGCCACAGCCCGCACGTCAGTGTGAGGCACGGGAAGGTGAAGGTGCCGAAGGCTTAAAGCACGCCACCGCCCAAGAACAAGCGCAGGGCGGCGACGATCGCGACGGCGACGTTGATGGTGAGACCAATCTTCCGCTGGCAGAAGGAGCCGAAGATGATGCCGACGACGCAACCGGCCAGAACGGCCCATTGCAGCCAGCCGAAGAGGGGAATGAGGCCGGGCACCAGGAACAGGGCACAGACCAGACCAATGAGAACAGAGATGATTTGCATGGCGGGGCCAATCATCGCCAGCCAGCCGCCAACACAACTGGAAATCCTGCCTGAAATTGCAAGCCGCGCCTTGCATTCCCCTTCCAGGGCACTACTCTCGCGCCGCTCGTGATTCAAGGAGAGGTGGCTGAGTGGTTGAAGGCACCTGACTCGAAATCAGACGTTGTCGTAAGGCAACCGAGGGTTCGAATCCCTCCCTCTCCGCCATTCTTCGCCGACGTTAGGAGGTGAAGAATGCCCTCCGTAGCTCGAAGAGCGAAGGATGGGCGCGTCCTCTTTTCCCCGGCTACGATGGCAGGCCATCGGAAAGCGAGCCTGCCTTGTTCACGTGGCATTCGGGGGCTTGCCCACTTCGGCTCGTAGCACAAAGATTGGACATGTATTATGTCTATCTTCTTCGTAGCGAGTCTTCACCTGAGCAGGTTTACACAGGATTCACGGAAGACCTTCGACAACGTCTTGCGGAACACAACGCAAGGAAATCCACTCACACCAGGAGGTATATGCCATGGTTGCTTGAAACCTATCTGGCTTTCTCGGAGCGGTCACAGGCAATCCCCTTTGAAAAATACCTCAAAACAGCATCAGGAATCGCTTTTGCGAGAAAGCGCCTTCGCCAGGTCAAAGCGTGAGCTTCACCGAGTCACCGCCGGAAACGTGTCCGGTGTGTCCACGGCGAAAAACTCGCTTGTCTCGGGGTCTGGCATGCCGTGACTGCGGATGCCTTCCAGTCGGCGGCGGCTGCCGCGCTCGGTGCTGGGACGGTTGGCCGTACGTTGGACGAGATTGGTGATGACGGGCGCGGCGACGGCGGCGCT
>CALDGV010000618.1 GCA_937941745.1 uncultured Prosthecobacter sp.
CCACCGCCCCGGCGGCGATGAAGCTGCCGCGCCCGATGCGCACGCCGGGGCAAATTGTGACGCCGCCACCGATGCAGACGTGCTCCTCAATCGTCGCGCCCTGCACCGTGCCTTCGCGCATCGGATACTTGGCGTTCAAGAACGTGGTTCCCGGCCCGATGAAGACGAAATCGCCGATGGTCGTGCGGCTCGGCACATAGACGTGTGCCATGATCTTGACGCCGTTGCCGATCTTGAGCCTGCCCTCCAAGGTGCATTTGTGATGCACCACGCAGCGGTCACCGATGGTGATCTCCCCACGAATGAGCACCTGATGCCCGCATTGAAAGCGATGCCCGATGGTCGTGTTCGCGTAGATGATGCTGCCACTGCGGATGATGGCGTGATCGCCGATGCGCAAGGGCTGAGAATCACCCGGATAGCGATAGCCAAGGGTCACATCGGGATCGATCTGCGCGTTTGCGCCGATTTCAGCATACATCTCTTTCATTGGGCAAAGCGGCGGAGGGTTTCGAGAGCCTGTACAGCGATGACATCGCCACCGGGTTTCGCGTAAGGCGGGCGGAACTTGCTGTAGCGATAGTTGGCGCTCATGTATTCGCGGTCGCCGGTGTTCGGGCCATCGGTGAGATAGCCGTGCGAGACATTCGTGTAGCCGCAGGGAAGCACGAGTGGCAGCGGCGAGCCCGCGCGAATCTGCCGCCCAATACCCTGAAAAGGCTCAAAGGGCATGCCGACGGTGCCGACATCGCCGATGCGCAGCACCTGGATGTCCACTTCGAGAAATTTCGGCACGGTGTCCGCCTTGCCCATGGTGCGTAGATCGAGCGCCCAGCGGCTCCACGGCAGGATCATCTCGACCAACGCGGCACGGTAGGCCGGCGTGAGCTCGCTGGGGAAGTTCTGGCCGACACATTCGCGCGTGTTCTCATCGCCAGCCTTCGCGCGGCGGATGAAATCCTCCATCTCGGCGATCTCTGCCTTGAGCACGTCTTCCGAGGGCAGCGGCGCGAGCGGTACACGAACCTTCTCGATGGCAAAATCGAGCCCGTCGCGCTTCGAGGGCTTCAGGTGCTTCACGACGGTGAGGTAGCTGTCCGCGAGCATGCGGCCGTATTGCCTCGAAAGTTCGACGCCGCCGCGAAACATGCCTTTCGAGTTCACATCTCCCGCACAGCCTTGCAGGAAGCTCACGCTGACCTTGCCATCAGATGAAAAATGCCGCGCGAGATGCTCGCAGGCCACCTGCGGCCAGTCGCCGAAGACCACGGGCTTCTCGGGATGAAAACAGGTCACCGGATGCGCGGTGAAGTGGGTGATGGCCGTCACGACGTCGCCGTGCTCATTCTTGAATACGACCAGCGGCGCCTGCTCATCGACATCGCCTTTGAAATCCGGACCCAGCAGGTCACGGTCCTCCTCGCGCATCAGGTAGGTGCTGCCATCGGCGCGGCGGCCCTTGCGGTTGTAGCTGATGCGGCCCTCACTGCCGACCGCCCACCACACCGTCACCGGTTGGAGGCGCGCGGGCAGTTGTTCGGCGGTGGCGGTCAGCTTTTGCAGGAAGTCCTTCCCAGCGGGCACGAGCTGTGGCTCTGACAGCTCACCCGGCGCGAGGCGATAGGTCACGAAGGCCTCGATGTGGTTGCTCACCAGATTGAAGTCCGTGTGGTTGTGCGAGAGCATCAGCAGCACTTTTTCCACCGGCATCTTCAGCGCCTCCGCTGCCGTGCGCCGGATCAGCGGGCTGACGTTCGCGCCCTTCGGCGAGTTCATGTGCGGTGTGATGAGGCAGACACGCTCGCCGTCGTCCTCCAACAATGTCACCGTGGTGCGCAACGGTCCAGCGACCTCGTGCACCAACGCCCCGACCTTGCTGGCGGTGATGCCACCCTTGTCAGGCACAACGTCAAAATCGAGCGCGGCCACTCGCAGACGAGGTGCCTCCGCACCGGCAGCGAGCCAAAGCGGACACAGGAGAAGAAGGAAGAGGCTGCGTGGCATGGTCGTCACGTTTCATTTCACGAACTGCAACGCGAACAAATCCGCTTCGATCAGCTTGAAGCGCAGGCGCACCGGCTTTCCAGCGAGAGCCTCTAAGCTGCCGCCTTTCCAGGTTACGCCCGCATCTATGGAATCGCCCTCCAAAGGCGTGCAATCGTCCAGGGTGAAGCCGGGAATCGCCTTGCCGCTCTCGTCTTGAATCTCCATGAGCGTTTTGCCACGGCTCACGAGATTCAGCGAGAGCTTCGAGCCGATGAAGGTCAGCGGTTTCGTAATGAACTCGCCCTCCGTTGCCGAGGCAGAGACAAAGCCATCCATGCGGAAGGTGAAGCGGCGGATGCGGCTTCCAGGGCCGGTGTAGTAGGCCTCGGTGGCATAGACGGAGAGCTCGCGGTCACTGCCGGGGAGTTGCAGCAGGCCGTTGGTCATGTAGTTGCTGCGGTTGCCAGCGCGATCCTCCGGCGCGGTGATGGGGATGAGCGGCTCCTCCCAACGCTTGAAGTTCACGCCATCACGGCTGGTCATGAAGACAGGCTCCACCTGCTCATGCTTCGCTTCATAGCGCGTCGGAAAGCCAAGCAGCAGGTGCGGCGCTCGAAAGTAGGGCCGCACCGCGTTCGTGTAGAGCTGAACCTCGGGCGCACCCGGACCGTAGGCGAGATCGTTGAGCTTTTCCCAATGCAGAAAGTCCGATGAAACCGCTGTGCGGATGGCACGCACCCCCTTCGGCTTCCAACCGCGCTCATCCGTGTAGCCACCCGTAAAGTAGCGCCAGTAGGCGCGGTAGGCACCCAGTTCGGCGTCGTAGAAAGCGAGGTTCTGCGAATCGAAGGCTCCGGCATCGATCACCGGCTCCTCCCGCATGCGCGACCAGCGGATGCCATCCGCCGAATGCCAGGCCTGGAGACTCGGCTTCTGCTTGCGCGTCTTGTTGTCGCCCGTGCCGGCGAGCGCCTTAAAGCGCGACTCTGGTGGGCATTTAGGATTGGTGTCGAGGAAGGGCGTGAAGTTGTGACAGCCCGCGCCCATGAGGAGGATGTTGTTGTCCTTCGAGCCTTGAAACTCGACCAGCCCCAGCTTCGGCTTGGTCCAGGTGATGCCGTCGCGGCTTTCCGCGTAGCAGGTGAACTCCGGATGAGCGCCTTTTTTGAGCTTCTCGTCGAAATGCGTGCCGCGGTAGTAGCAGCGGAACAGCCCGCCATCTTGGATCAGCGTGAAATAGCCGGACGTGTTTCCTTCCCACGGCGCATCACAGACCAGCGCCACCTCCCGCGCCTGAGGTTTGTGCAGTTTCAGCGCCACGCCGGTCTTCGACGCGATGAGATGCTCATCGACGAACAACTCGCGTTGCCCTCCAAGGTCGATGGCCGCAGACAGTGCAAGGGATGTCAGGCAGGCACCCTGAACAAGCAGGCGAAGAAGACTCGAATGATGAGATTTCATGGCGGGGTAACGCAGACAGGAAAGAACTCCTCGCACAGAGCATCTCTGGCGAAGAAACCACGCAGGCAGAGCCAGGAGGATCAAGGGCTGGGAAAATGAAGATGCCTGCCCTCGCGGCCTGCCTGATGAGCCTCAGGGGTATCCTGCGAAATTCCAGGATCTCCCTGGGATGAAAGCCATCGGTCCAGCGCGGCACTGAGCCTGGCCTGAATGGCGGCATGCGCGGGCTTGCCAGCGAGGTTGTCCAGCTCCGCAGGATCTGCAGCAGTATGGTAAAGCTGCTCAGCAGGACGGTGCATGTAGCGCTTCACCAGACTGTAGGTCTTCGGGTTATCCAGCGCAGTCGCCATCCAGGAGGACCAGTAGGGATTGTGCACGGTGGCCCCACCCAGCAGACCCATGAGGTGCTTTTCGATGAAGATCTCGTCAGGCATGAGGTTGCGAATGTAGCGCCACTCACCATCGGTGATGCTGCGCACTGGATAGGCAGGACCTTCCGGGATGTTGTTATGTGCGGCATAGGCGAACTGCCGGTGCGTGTCCTTCTCCCCGCGCAGCACGGCGGCAAAGCTGCTGCCATCAAACACATGGCTGCTTTCTACACCTGCGAGCTCCAGCAGGGTGGGAACGATGTCGGCATACTGCACGAGGGCCGTCGTCCGCCTGCCAGGAACGATTTTTCCGGGCCAGCGGGCCACGAGAGCAGTGTGGAGGCCAGTGTCCCAGCAGGTCCACTTGTTGCCGGGAAACTGCGATCCCTGCTCGCTGCTGAAAAGCACCAGTGTGTCCTGCGCCGCGCCGCTTTCCTCCAGCGCCGCAAGAAGCTGGCCCACCTGCGAATCCATGTAGGTGATCTCCGCGAGGTAGCGGCCGAAGTCCTCCCGCGTCTTGGGCGTTTCGGCGATGTTGGGAGGAAGGACGATCTTTCTGGGCGGATACTGTGACGGATCACCCATCACCCACGGGACATGCGGCTCGGTGAGGCCGACGACAAGGCAGAAGGGCTGCTTCTTGTCGCGAGAGATGAATTCCTTCACTCCAGCCAGGTCGTGCGGATGGGTGGGTGCGCGCACGGCGTTTTCATCAAAGCCAGGCACGCCCTCAAAGGGAAAGCATTCCCTGGGTGTGACATGGACCTTGCCAGCAATGCCGGTGCGATAGCCGGCTGGGGCGAGGTGATGCGGCAGGCTCTTTGTCTGGGGACGAGAGGCGCTGTGATTCCAGGCACAGCCGTTCCGCATCGGCTGCTGACCGGTGTAAAGCTCTGCACGGCAGGGCTGACACATCGCGGACGTGACGTAGGCTTTGTCAAAGACCAATCCCTGGGAGGCGAGCCGGTCGATGTTCGGTGTCTTTGCATTCGGACCGCCATAAATGGGTAGATCGCTGAAGGTACAGTCGTCCGCGAGGATGAGCAGGATGTTTGGCCCCGCAGATGCATGGACATGCAGGAGCATAAAGCAGGAAATCAGCAGGAGGATGGAGCGCATGAGCAGTGAAAACGAACACCCATCGGTTCCTTGTCACAGGAAAGGCGCATCCACCTATCCGGGGCACACCCGGAGCAGTCCATTCATGCCGAAACGGCAGGGTCCTTGGCGGGCTGCTCTTCCACCAGGGTGGCCGGGGCAGCGGCTGGGGGCACGGGCGTTGCCGGAGCTTTCTTGCCCATGATCCTTCCCACCAGGGCTCCAATGATCAGGAGAGAGGCAGGCAGGGTGGGCGGAAACCAGAGCAGCGATGACTGGAAGGCGATGAAGCTGCAAACAAAGGCCATGAAGATCAGTGCCAGGCCAGCGCGCACGGCCCGAGCACGGCGCACACGCATGACGATCCACAAAGCAGCCAGCGCCGCCATGCCCCAGGTGCACCACTCCGCGATCTGCCCTAGCTTGTGAAGCTTGGGCAGCCTCAAGACCTGCTCCAGCACCTGAGCATGGAGCCACGCAGAGCCAATCGCTTCCGGACTGGCGGGCTCCAAGCCGACCACGACCACCTTGTTTCTGCCAAGCGCCGACCTGGCCTCAGGAGTCAGGGTGTCCGCCAGGGTGCCCGTCATGAGGTCCAAGGCATTGACAACTGGCACCGAGACATCCGCCAGGGTTTCCAGGCGGCCATCCGGCCTCAGGGGCACAAAACGACCCTCCCGGAGGTAGGCGCCAGCACCAGGACCAAGGCGAATCCTGTGCCAGGCATATGGGCTGGCGGTCAGACGAGCAAGCGTCTGGGCCAGCAGGGACGGAACCAGGGAATCCCCCAGCCTCAGCGCATATGGCAGCGGCTGGGCGGCAGCGCCTGGACCTGACAACACCAGCCCAAGCTCACCCGCCGTGCAGAGGCTGGGTTCGGGGACAGAAGCCAGAGAAGCAACCTGCGGCACAGCTTCTGACTCTCCATCCACCTTTTGGAAGGGTGGCAGGCGCACCTCCAAATCTCCCAAAGAAGGTGGGGACTTGGGCGATTCCGCAGTAGGCAAAGCTTCAACCGCCTGAATCACATGAGTGAAAGGCAGCAGAGCCTCCCCCACTGCAGGAATGAAATCCGGGGCAGGCTTTCCCCAGCCCAGTGGCGTGGCGATCACCAGGGCACTGGGTTCGTAAGTCCGCAGGCCTTTCAGCAGCGTCTGCCAGTCCAGCGGAGGTGGAGGCCAGCTGGCATACTCCGAACGCTGGTCTTCACGCAGGGCGACGAAGACCACCTTGCTGTCCTGGGAGGCATCGGCAGGAGCGCTCAGGCGTTCACGGGCATTGGCCACCAGCAGGTCCAGAAACAGCTCATCCACACGCTGAAACCTGCCCGCCCGCTGTTCCTTTTCCAGATACCACCCAGCCATCCCCAGACAGGCGCAGACAAAGATGAAACGGAGGATGAACATGAGATCGGGGGCGGGCGTGACGACTGGGCAAAATGCCGGAGGAGCGCCGGTAAAGTCAACCAAGCGTTTGGCCTTCTTCCAAGGTCAATGCAGAAGCCTTGGAGCCCGATTCACTCAGCCCTGACCCAGAGCACTCGAAGGCCCAGCTTTTCGGCCACTTGACTGCCCCGCTCAGGCCCCAGCACCATCAGCGCGGTGGCGTAGCCATCGGCGAGAGCGCAGGACTCGTGAATGACGGTGACAGACACGAGCGAATGCGACACGGGCTGCTGCGTGCGTGGGTCGATGAGGTGGCTGCGACCTTCTTTCTGGTGCCGGTAGGTGCCGCTGGTAGCCACGCACTGGTTCGTCAGCGGGATGGTCTGCAATGCCTCGCCCTGGGCGGCTTCGGGGGTCTGGATGCCGACTCGCCAAGGCTGGCCGTCAGGCGCTTTTCCGATGGCGGCGACCTCGCCGCCGACTTCGAGGAGGAAGTCGCTCAGGCCTCGTGCCTTCAGCAGCGCGATGAGTTCATCGATCACGAAACCTTCGGTGACGCTGGCGACGTTGATTCGCAGCTCTGGCACCTTCTTTTTCAGAGCGGGCGGATCAAGTCGAGCCTGCAAATGCTGCCAGCCAATAACGACTTTGGCTTTAGGACTCAGCTCTGGCGCGAAACCATAGGCCTCAATCAAGGGCGCGAGCGTGATGTCGAGCGCGCCCTCAGTTTGATCGGCAATCCGGCGGGCGAGTTCGACGACTTCAACCAGCTCCCGAGGCACGGGCTGCCATTCGGTGGAGGTAGAGGCATTGAAAAGACTCACCGCCGAATCTTTCCGCCAGTGTGAAAGCACAGCCTCCCGCTGATCGAGATGCGCCTGGATGAGTTGGCGGGCTTTTTCATCGGCTCCGACAGCTCGCAGGCTCCAGTTGGTGCCCATCGTCTTTCCCTGGATGAACTGCAGCTCAGACGGCTGGCAGCCGACGAGAGCGAGCAGGATCAGGGAGAGAAAAGCGGAGCGCATGGCGACAAAAAAGGAGGCAGGCCTGAGCCTGCCTCCGAGTTTGAGATGAGCAACGATGATGACGAACCTCAAACCACCACGCTGTGCACGCGGGTGATGCCAGGGATCTTTTCCAGCTCGGCCAGCACTTCAGCGGCGGGAGTGGAGTCGAGTGTGAGCAGGGTGAGGGCGGTGCCGCCTTCCTTGTTCCGGCTGAGGGACATGTCGGCGATGTTGACCTGATTTTTGCCCAGGATGCTGCTGTAGGCGGCGATCATGCCGGGGCGGTCCTGGTTCTCGATGAGGAGCAGGGTACCTTCCGGGCGGGTCTCGATGTGGCGGTCGTTGACCTTCACGATGCGTGGCTCACCGGCAAAGAAAGTGCCGCCGATGCTGGCGGTCTCGCTGCCGTTGCTGGCCTGGACTTCGATGAGGTCGGTGAAGACATTGGCCTCCGGCAGACGGCTTTCAGTGAAGCGCAGGCCGAGGTTATCGGCGACGCCGTTGGCGTTGATGTAGTTCACCTGCTCGGCACCGACCGCGCGCTCCAGGAAGCCTTTCAGCACAGCGCGGGAGATGAGGGTGGTGTCACCACTGCCGACTTTGCCGCTGTAGTTGATGCGGACGACGTTCGAGCGAGCGGGAGCAAGCTGCGAAACGACGCGGCCAAGCAATTCACCGAATTTCAGGAAGGGTCCGATCTCGGCGAGCACCTTCGGATCGACGTTCGGCATGTTCACCGCGTTGACGAC